>NZ_BCVS01000017.1:0-29391 GCF_001591865.1 Lacticaseibacillus pantheris DSM 15945 = JCM 12539 = NBRC 106106 | reverse complement strand
GTTAAAGGAATCAGTCATTTGACTGGTTCCTTTTTGTGGCTGATTTTCACGGTCAATTAAAAACTGGTCACCGTTAAGGGTGGCCAGTTGATTATTATCTATTAAGGTAAGTCGTTGAAGATCCGGTCGATTGCTTGGTATTCGAAGTCATTGAGCTTAACGTCCAAAGAAACGGCGTTCTGTTTCACCTGCTCCGCTTTGCGGGCACCCGGGATTACTACCGCCACCGCCGGGTTCTTAATGTACCACGCCAGAACTAGTTGGCTCGGTGTGACGTGATGATCGTCCGCAATCGCACGTACTTTGGCCATCCCTGCCGTAATCGCCCGGAAACGGTCAGCCTTAAAGTTGCGGTTGTGCGACTGCCAGTCGTCGGGACCAAAATGCTCGTTGCCGGTGTACTTTCCGGTCAGAACCCCGGAAGCCAGCGGGTAATACGGCACAAAGCTGATGCCCTGGTCCTGCAAGTATGGGAACAACTGCTCCTCCGCTTCCCGCTGGACCAAGCTGTAAGCGTCCTCTACCACGTCAACGTAACCGTCCTGGTTCGCCTCGCGTACCTGCTCAATCGAGAAGTTCGATACGCCGATAGCGCGAATCTTACCGGCTTCCTTCAGTTGCTGCAGCGCCCCGACCGCTTCATATTTCGGCGTGTCCGCGTCAGGAAAGTGAATGTAGAAAATGTCGATGTAGTCGGTACCCAACCGCTGTAGCGCCTGGTCAACCGCTTCAACGAGGAACTCCGGCCGGTTGTTGGGCCGTAAATCGTTGTCTGGATCCTGCGCTGCTTTGTCGGCAATCACTACCTCGTCACGATGGTAGTCACGCAGCACCTCTCCGATGAGTTCCTCCGACCGTCCAACGCCATACATATAGGCGGTATCCAAAGTGGTGATGCCGTTATTCAAAGCGGCGCGGACGACCGCGCGGCCATCGTCATCATTCAGGTGGGCAAATAGGTTGTGCCCGCCGACCTTGTTGGTGCCTAGACCCAGCGGCCCCGTTACCACGTTACTGTGACCAATCGTCACGTTTGTTGTCATAGTTGCACACCCCTTACTATTAATTGGCACAATTATAGTCTTATCGTGCGGGTCTTGCTACCCGTTAGATGAGGCCAAAATGCCGGAGCCCTTTAGGGATACCTTTGTGCATGTTGTCGGCCGTCACAAATTCGGCCGAATGCCGGGCCTTGTGGGTGCCGTTTTGCATGGCCACGGGGTGGTCAACCGCGGCTAGTAGTGGGAGGTCGTTGTCTGCATCCCCAAAGGCGTAAGTGGGCACACCGTGGAGGTCGGGTTGCTCAAGCAGCTCTGCAATACCGCTGGCCTTGGAAGTGTCTTTGCTAATGGTATCGACGTCGTACGGTGAGTCACGGTAGAACGCCATCTCCGGGAATTCTTGCTGATATGCGGATTTGACGCGGTTCCCGGCCTCATCGTTACCGATGAACAACAGCATCCGTGTTACCGGAGTGGCGGGGTCAAAGTCGGGGTTGACCACCGGTACCGCCTGTTGGACGTCAGCGTAATTCGCCTGGGTTAAGTCGTCCGTACCCGATAAGACTGCGTGGTGCTCATTGTAGTAAGCTGTCGTGATCCGATCGCGTCGTGTTGCCGCAGTGATACGCGTGACGGTAGTAGCGGGGATGTAGTGCTGCCCCACGGTGCGGTTGTTGAACCGCACTGTTGCCCCGTTCCCCGCCACAATGGTGCTAATTTTGGTGACGGCCATCAGTGTGTCGATTTCCCACAGGTCGCGCCCTGTGGTGATGACGGGCAACACCCCGTTTGCCCGCAACCGCTTGATGGCCGATAAATTGCACGCGGGCAAAGTTTTGTCATCCGCGTACAACGTTCCGTCCAGGTCAAAAAAGACTACCGCTCGATACATATATCATCGTCTCCCTTAACGTTTAAGTTAGTCCCACCATAGCAGTTTTAGTAACCGCTTACAACCGCAAGCATGGCAAGCAGGCTATTGGTTGCGTTATATTTCATCTTACTTTAGAATTGTAAGGATTAAGGACAATCACGGCGGATAAACACCGGTTGGTTGGTGTGCACGGGGGAAGACGTAATGCCACAAACAGTTACTTTTGAGAATATTGATACGTTGACGCAGTCGGGGACGGTGGTGTTGGACCTATGGGCGCCGTGGTGTGGACCGTGTAAAATTTTGAGTCCCATGTTGGCCGACCTGGAGCAGGAGCTGGACGGGCTGACCGTCATCAAGCAGAACGTGGATGACGATAAACGCTTGGCCGAGCAGTACCACGTGCAGTCGATTCCCACGATGATTGTGTTTCAGGACGGCAAAGCGGTGGAAAAGGTGACGGGGGCGTTCCCTAAGGACAAGCTCCGGCGCTACTTTGAACGCAAGATTGCTGAATGGCACGATCAACAATAGGACGAACACAACCCGCTGTGGGCCCGTAATGGGTGGCAGCGGGTTCTGTTGTGCAGGGCGTCGTTGGTTAGTCGATTAGGACGATCTCGAACGATTAACCTTTTCTTGGGGAACGCCGCAATCGCCGTTACAAATGAACCACCGACATACTAATGCTTTCCGCACCGCGTCGACTAGGTTAATATAAAGTGATGGAATTACTCGGGAGTGAGTGGGGTGAGTACGGATGACGAGTGTCGATAAGGCTGAGTTGCTAGATACGTGCCTGTTGGCGGGGCGCATCATGATTGAGGGTGGCAGTGAAATGTACCGCGTGGACGACACGATGGCGCGTATCACCGATAATGCGGGTGTGCGCGGCGTGGCTTTGTTCACCACGCCCACCGGTATCGTAGCGGGACTGAACAACGAGCAGTATGTGCAGGTGCGTCAGATTCACCAACGGGAAATCGACCTGGAAAAGGTGAGCCGAGTCAACCAGCTCTCGCGGGAATTTGCGGCGGGGGAGTTGTCACTGGCCGAACTGCACCAACATCTGCGTGCGCTCGCGTTGCACGTACCGTTCTTCCCCATGTGGCTTCAAATTATTGGTGCCGGAGTGCTGAGCGCTACCATGATGATTGTTTTCACCCAGCAGTACGACTGGTTCGACATCCCCACAGCAGCGGTTGCTGGTATCGTGGGTTTTCTGGTGTCCACGTACATTAACCGCCTCACCAACATTCGGTTTGTGGCGGAACTCGCCGGAGCGCTGGCGCTAGCCCTGGTGACTTTAGCGGCATGCAAAGTGGGCTGGGGTCTCAGTCCGGACAACATCCTCATTGGGGCGGCCATGCCCATGGTTCCCGGAGTGGCAATTACGAATTCAATTCGTGACATGCTGGCGGGGCATTTGCTGACGGGGATTACCCGGGGGATGGAGGCCATACTGACAGCCTGTGCCATCGGCTTTGGTATTGCCTTAGTGCTACCGTATTTTTAGGGGGGACTACGCATGAATATTTACGTGCAGGCCGTCATTCAGTGCGTTTTTGCGTATCTGGGTACGGTGGCCTTTGCTTTTATTATTAACGTCCCGCGCCGTGCGCTGAACCTGGGCGGCTGGTCGGGCGCCGTCGGGTGGATGGTTTACTGGGTGCTATTCAAACTCGGCTGCTCGATTGTGCTGGCCAACCTGTTGGGGGCCTTTGCCATTGGGATTTGTGCGATTATCTTTGCACGTTGGCGCAAGATGCCGGTGATTGTGTTTACGATTCCGGGATTGGTCCCGTTAGTGCCCGGGGGCACCGCGTACGAGGCCGTCCGCATGTTCGTTTTGGGCCATACGGACGCCGGTATTGGGTACCTTGCCCGGGTGATTACGGTTGCGGGTTCCATTGCGGTAGGGTTTATGTTAGCCCAGCTATTTGGCGACCTCACCCGACGCTACCCCCGCCGTGCCCGCTAACGTCTGGCGCTTTCTGGACTTGTTATCGTCATTGGCGTTGGTGCTTGTCCCAACTGCGGCTTTGCTGTAAAATGGGGTTATGCGATGAGTCGAGTAACACACTATGTGTGAAAGAAAAACGGCCAGCACGTTTCACCCACCGGATTCGTGGGCGCTGGTTTTCCCTCTGGATTGTGGAGTCCATGGAATCGGCCGTGGGTAACCACGGTTGCGTGCATAAGCCTGCCGATGTTTTCGGTGGGCCTTTTTTAATTTCTGGGTCGTGGCGGCCTGCAACGATGGGTAGCCACCAGTAAATGGGAAAGAGGTTCTGTTGATGGCAGCAATTCTAACCGTAGACGGTTTACATAAATCCTTTGGTAGTCACCAAGTGCTCCGTAAGGTGAGCTTTACCGTCGAACCAGGCCACGTTGTGGGGCTGGTTGGACCCAATGGTGCTGGTAAGAGTACCATTATGAAAATTATTCTGGGACTGATTCCGTACGACCGCGGCCAGGTGACGATTGGCGGCCAGTCTGTGGGTATCACGAGCCACCAGGCATTGGGTCAAGTAGGCGCGTTGATTGAGTATCCAGGTATTTATCCCTTCCTGACGGGGAAGCAGCACCTGCAGCTCTTTGCGCAGGGCCCCGACAAGCAGAAGCGCGTGGATGCCGTTGTCCACGATATGGGCATGGAGAAGTACATTAACAGCAAGGCTAAACGCTATTCGCTGGGGATGAAGCAAAAACTGGGCGTGGCGCAGGCGTTGCTGAACGAACCCGCACTAGTCATTCTGGATGAACCGATGAACGGTTTGGACCCGGCGGCAGTCAAAAGCCTCCGGGATCTTATCCGGGCTAAGGCAGACGCTGGCACCAGCTTCCTGATTTCCAGCCATATTTTAAGTGAGCTGGAAAAAGTTGCGGATGACGTCCTTATCCTGAATAAGGGCCTAATCGTGGAGCAAACGAGCATGACGGCTATGGTAAATCGCGGGGCGGAAGTTTACCTAATCCGGACCAGTGATGACCAGGTTACCAAGCAGGCTTTGGGCAACGCTAGCATCCCCATCATGGAGAGCCCGCAAGGCGTGCTGGTCAACCACGAGGACCTGAACGACGTTTTACGGGTGTTGGTGATGTCAAACATTCACGTGGACGACATTGCACACGTGCAACACGACCTGGAGAGCTCATTCTTAGACATGGTCAACGCTGGTAAGGGGGGTGCACGCGATGCTAATGCTCATTAGGCAGGAACTATACAAGTTATTCCACAAGACTGGGACGTGGGTCGCCATGGTCATCATGGTGCTAATGCAGATTGGATTTGCCGTTGCGACATTGAAGTTGCCGGACCTTTTCAGTGCAACCAGCCTGGTGAACGAACAGTTTGTCGGCGGGGAGCTGATTGTATTCTTTGCAATTGCCATGACCGCCAGCATTATCGCCATGGAATTTCAGTACGGCACCATTAAGCAACTGTTGTACCGCCGCTATTATCGCAGCCAGGTCTTCGTCAGCAAGATAATCACGCTACTGATTGGGCTCGTATTAATGGAAGTATTGAGCAACGCGGTCACTTGGGCGCTGAAGTTCGGGTTATTCCCCAAAGTGGCGTTGGATGCTAAGATGACGGGTGGACGGACCCTCATTGAATACTATGCCCAAAGCCTGGGAGCCGACATGTTGACCACCATTTTGCTCATGAGCTTGGTGTTGTTGCTGGCCACACTGTTCAAGAGTAACGCGGCGGCCATTGTGACCGGGATTATTGGTTACTTTGTTGCTAGCCTGACGGGTTCGTTCTTGATGTTACTGATTGCCCAGCACGAGTGGGTGAAGTGGAATCCGTTCACGATGTTGATGCTATCGGCGCAGGTACAGTCGCCGAATTTTGCAAAGATGACCATGTTGAGCACACCGGTAATGATATACTGCTCGCTGGGTTATACGGTAGTGCTGGGATTGATTGCGTACCTGAGCTTCCGGCGGCGGAGTGTGTAGCTGATACTTTGTAGCAATGTGGGGGTGCAAACATGATTAATGATCCGCAGTTTTTGGCGTTAACGTCACGGGCGCAGCGTGTAGTGGGCCTGATTCTATGGCGCGGAAATCCTGACCGTGAGATTAATGTCGATCAGGACACTTTCTACGCGCGGTTGAAGCTGTTCCCAGGGCAGACGGGTGCAACCATGACTGAACGCGCCTTGGCTGACCTCATTAACGAGTTGCGGGGGTCAGTCCTGCCCAACTTTATGATTCGAGTTGGCGATAACGACCTGGGTGAACAGGAACAGATATTAACGATTACTTACTAGCATTGGTGAGTTGTGTTACGTAACACTCGACGCTGTATGGACAACGTCGAGTGTTTTTTTGTGCTTTTTTGTTCTTGCTAGTACGGTGTCAACGGTAACTAGTGGGTGCGGCTGATGGATTGATTAGTAATACCGTCGTTGCAAGTGTCACTTGGTGAGAAAATCATTTATTTATGGACAAATTTTCGTGTATAAGCCTAAAAGTGTTGGCTTTTTGTACAAATGTGATAAAATTATCTTTATAGAAGAGATTAGTATATCGACAGTATATTTAAAAGGGAGATTATGACTATGAAGTGGACTAAATGGATGATTGTTGGTGCGTTTGCCCTCGGCTTGGCCGTAACGCCAAAATTAACGACGCACGCAGCTGAAGTATCTGATCTGGGAATCGTGACTACGACAGATAAGTCGGGGACGGCTACATCAACCGCACAGTTTACGGCAACCGCTGGTAACTTGACGTTAGACCGGGTTCCGGACATGAACTTTGGCGAGACGAATGTTGAGGACTTAGTTAACGGTACAACTCTGAACTATAAGGATAGTAGCGTGACGCAGTTGGATAACGCCAAGGATGGTCAGCTACAGAACCAGATGAAGGTCACTGATTACCGTGGTTCCAACGCCGGTTGGACGTTGTCTGCGAACGCGGGCGCCTTCACGAATGACTCCGACAGTTCGGTGATGAACGTGACGAGCTTGAGTTTCACTGCTGATGGTGCAACCATTGGTACAAGTAGTGATGCAAACAGTGCATTGAGCACGAACAGTTTATCTGGTAGTGACACGCAGGTTTGGGGTGCTACTGCTGGTAATGGTGCCGGGGTGAACACAGCCGACGTCAAGGCTAACGGTGCAACGCTGGTAACGGCGGCAAACCCAAGAGCAACGGCAGGTACGTACCGTGCACCAATTACGTGGACGCTGAGCGCTGCGCCAAGTGCTAACTAACGAATGAAGAAACATTGGCCAGCGACGGGAGTCGTTGGCCTTTTTAGAGGGTGGAGCAAGGCGTTTAGAAAGCAGAGTATAAGTAACTTGGACCGAAAGGCCCGCACTTGGCCTTTTGGTTCAAGTTGCTTATGCGTCGCTTTCTGCCTTGCGCAACCCGTTTCCATACGCACGAGTAACGCGGGAGCGGTGTAGCATTATCCAACTAATGTGATGAGGTCCGCCCTTGTCTTCATTGCCGTAGTGGGTTACGCGCAAGTTTCCACGGCGAACCCGGCCGTGAGACTATAACCACACCATTCAACCTGTTACAATTTAGGTGGATAGAATCAAGCGATAAACAAATTGAAGTTGAACGTCGAGGGTAAGCAGATGAAGAAATTACGTTGGTGGTTGGCAGGCTTGGTGATGGTTGTGATGGCTGTTCTGGCGGTAGGAACGCAATCAGCGCACGCGGCAAGTGGGGCAAGCTTTACCATTGCCCCCGTGCTAACCGATAGTCAGGTGGGCACCGATGATGGCTATTTTAACTTAATGCTGAAACCTGGTCAGGAAGAAACCCTGGCAGTTACCGTCACTAACCTGACCGGCAAAACCAAGCGCATTCGGGTGACCCCCACGACGGCGGGCACCAGTAACTCGGGGCAGTTGAGTTACGTTCCCGGGCTTCCCACCGACACTTCGGCGCAGTACCGCCTGAGCGACCTGATGGATAAGGGCACGACCATTAATTTGCAGCCGCACCATGCGAGCCGCGTGTCCTTCAAGCTCAAGGTGCCTAGCGATGGCATTCGTGGACAGTTGCTGGGCGCGATTTATGCCCGTGATTTAGCCGGCTATAAGCAAGGTGGGACGGGCGTGACCGTCGTGAACAAGTTTGCCATGGTCATCGGCGTAATGGCGCGCACCAGCGATAAGGAGTACGCACCTGACCTGAAGCTGCTGGGTGTCCGCCCGGGCGTACAAAGTAACCAGGCGGCCGTCATTGCCAGTGTACAAAATAATCAGCCGCGCCTCTTTGGTTCCATGAAAATGGTCGCAAAGGTGACGCGTAAGGGCCAGTCAAAGGTGCTGATCAAGCGGACTGAGACCAACATGAGTATGGCCCCAAACTCCCACTTTGATTACGGTGTTTACAGCAAGAAAGCCCTGAGCGCCGGGACGTATACTTTGACGCTAACCGCCACGGCGCACCAGTGGCACTGGCAATTCAAGCGTAATTTCACCATTACCGGCAAGCAAGCGGCCAAGGTCAACAAGCAGACCAACCTGAAGCCTGAAAGTCACTTCCCATGGCTCTGGGTCGTTATCGGCGTGTTGGTTTTGATTATCTTAGTTTTACTAATTTTATTGTTGAAGCGGCGGAAGGATGACACAGAAAAGGACTGAGTGCCATGCGCAAAGTAAGCGTCTTACGGAGCCTCTGGGTAGTGCTCGGTATCGGATTACTCGCCATATTAATAGTTATACCGAGTCCGGTGGCGGCGGCAACGTCTACCGGTCAGGTTGTGGTGCTGCCTAGCCAGTCCTCAGGTTCTGGTGTTGACAATGGGCACCACGGGACGGGTGACCGGCCGCACCAGCAGCTGACACCTTTGGAACGGCTGGCCCAGACTGGTGGTATTGGTCTGCGTCGTGGCTCCGAGCAGTCGGCCAGCCCGCAGCGCCACGGCATGTTGCCCCAAACCAGCGAAGCCCAGCTGAACGTGGTGGGGTGGTTGCTCATTATTGTGGCGATCGAGATATGGTTACTGGTAGGTTTACGTAGAAGGAGGGGTGACCGGGATGCAGCAGAAGCTTAATTGGCGGCGGTTTGGAACGTGGTTGTTGCTCGGGGTCACGCTCGTGCTACTGACCGTGGTTCCTCTGCGGACTAGCGCGGATACCACTAGTAACATCACGGTGCCAACGGCGGTGCCGGCGGGGATGCAGACACCGTCGACGGCTGGTGGTGGGTTAACAACGGGCTTTCGCACGGCTTTGAACTGGAATGATTATTCCGCAACACCAACTACGGCCCAGAAGTATGCGTACTTGGAGAGTGGTAACAAGGTAACGGTGAAAACGAGCTTCTCCAAACCTAATCCCACCACTTCCGTAACGTACACAACGTACCTGAAGGTCGGTGACGGGGCAGTTAGCACTTCGCCAACTTCCGCAACCAATGATCCGGCTAACTCAAAACAATCAAACGTCGCGGTTAACTTTGGTACTCCGAGCGGAATTCAAGGCCAAAATGACGTGATTGGATATGAACTCACGGCACCGACTGTGAGCCAACCAACCTGGGTGTATTTTCAGGTGATGGTGCATGAGTCGGGATTGTTTGCGGGTAACTACTACACTTCCGTCTTTCCAATGCTTGTGCTCCCCAAAGATTATAAACCGACGATGAGTTATACTCCGGCCGTAGTGTTCCGCGGCGGCAGCGCCACGGCCACACCGAGTGTCACGACTAATGGATTTACGCTCGGCCTCAAGACTACTACCCCATCTGCAAGCACGGGCTCCTGGGCCGGTACCACCTTTACGGCGACCGGCGTGGGAACTACGAGTGGTGCGTTTAGCGTGACGGTACCGGCAACTAGTGCGGGGACCGCGGCGAAGACGTATACGACCGACACGAAGACGCTGTACATCGGTGATATCGCCGACCAATCGGCCTTTGTGGGCAACGACGCAACGTTTACCGTTCAGTTGCCGGATGGTTTAACCGCGAAGAACGTCCGCTGGAAGGGAGCGGGTCTCACCCAAAACGGTGATAGTTCCAGCTTTACGATTCCGTCGGTCACGATGGCTATGTTTGGTGCGCAGATTACCGCCACGATGGATGTGTACCAAGGTGACACCATGATTCAGAAGGATGCCACGGGCACGGCCACATTGACGACCATTGATTCCTTGGTGAAAGGGGCCGTGACACCGCAGCTGGTTTTCAGCGGCAGTAACGTGCCCAACGGGATGAATCAGGCGCAGGGTAAGGTTACCGGTATGAGCGGCGAGGACTTGGGCGCGCAGACTACTTGGAGCAGCAGTGACCCATCGCTAGCTAGTGTTGATGCAAACGGGAAGTTGACGGCTAATACTACCGGGAAAACTGGTATGGTTAACTTGATTGGCAACACTTTATACGTGACCAAGCAATTCAAAACTACCCAACCAGTCACGGTTGCCCGTCTAGCCCAGCCATCCCCATTGGCCGTGGGCTCCACCGCTACTTTGACTGCACCTAACGCCCCGAGTGGCACTAAGTGGACCTACCAGTGGCAGACGGCCGCGGCCGGATCCACGAACTGGACGGACGTGGGCGGAGCCACTGGCGCGACGTACACCACGCCGAGTCTGACCATGGATAACGACAAGCAACAGTACCGCGTGGTTGTGACGATGGCGGATGGTACCACTAAGGTGACGAGTAACCCCGTCACGTTGACAGTTAACGCGGGCGGCTTGGCGTTGCGTGAGGTGCCTTCGTTTAACTTCCGGGTTGCCCAAGACGGCAAGCCGTTAGACGAAATGACAGATCCAACCGTGCAGTCGTTAATTAACGGTGACTTTGATGGTAGCACCACGGACTTCACGAACCCCGATATTTTTAACAAGTGGATGTTATCAGACAGTGATGGCAATATCGGCTTGAGTGATACTCGGTCCCCAGCCGGGCAGGACTATCAGTTGAGCGTCGCCATGACACCGTTCAAAACTGCGGCGGGTCAGCTGAGTGCGGGCGGTGGCACTGCAAAGGTGTTACTGTACTGGATAGATAGTTCTGGTAACCCCGTAATCGGTGGGACCATTCCGGACAACAATACGGATACCACCGTGATGAGCAATCAACCGGTTAATAGCACTACTGGCCGTCTCGACCAGCAAGTATCGGCATTACTGTCAGTGGGCAAGTCACCACGAGCCGTGGTGGGCCACTATACAAGCACAATGACGTGGACCCTAACTTCGGGGCCTGACGCGAACTAAACGATGGAGCCAGCACGTACAAATGGTGCTGGCTCCTTTTGTATGTTCCAAGTGGTCATTGAACGGGACAAATTTGTTCGATCAGGTCCTGGCTTTGGCTCACGCAGACACGCTATACTGAACTTAACTAATTCGGGCGACGACAACGAGGGGAAGTTGAATTCGATGACTAAGTTTAACCGTGTAATTACGATTGTTGTGGATTCACTAGGCATTGGCCAGGCGGCGGATAGCGCGCAATTTAACGATGTGGGCGCTGACACTTTGGGTCACATCGCGGCCTTTATGGGCGCAGACTGGCGGTTGCCGCACCTACAAAGTCTGGGTATCGGTAATATTCGTCAAGATGACGAAATGGTGGGACTGAAACCGGTGGTAGCCCCGCGCGCAGCCTTTGGCCGGATGGCGGAAATATCTGCGGGTAAGGACTCGATGGACGGTCACTGGGAGATGATGGGGTTGCCCGTCATGGAACCCCTCGGCTACTTTCCGGATGGTTTTCCTGACGCACTGATCAAGCAGATTGCTGACTTTGCGGACCGTCCAGTGATTGTGAACCGCCCCTATTCGGGGACGGACGTCATTCATGATTACGGCGACGAGCAGTTGCGGACGGGGGCGCTGATTGTGTACACTTCGGGCGACTCCGTGCTACAGATTGCGGCGAACGTTGACGTGATTCCTTTGGCTGAGTTGTACCGTATTTGCGAGTACGTGCGTGGGCTGACGGTGGACGCACCCTACCGTATTGGGCGGGTGATTGCGCGCCCGTACACGTACCGGTCGGCGGATGATTTTACGCGCACGAGCGACCGGCGCGATTATACGTTAAAGCCCACGGCGCCAACCGATTTGGACCGGATACAGGCAGCCGGTATACCGACTTACGGCGTGGGCAAAATTAACGATATTTTCTCTGGGCAAGGACTGGATGATGGCGTGCACACGACCAGCAATCATGATGGGATGGTGCAGACGATGCGGGTAGTACAGTCGGGCCGGCAGGGTTTTATTTTCACCAACCTGGTGGATTTAGACGCGATGTACGGTCATCGGCGCAATCCGGCGGGGGCAGCCCAGGCGCTGGAGGAGTTTGACCAGGATTTGGGGACGCTGTTGCCGATGCTGGGGGACAAAGACCTGCTGATTATCACGGCGGACCACGGCAACGACCCCACGTTCCGCGGGACGGACCACACCCGCGAGTTGGTGCCGCTTTTAGCTTATTCACCAAGCTTGGTCAGTGCAAAGCCGCACGATGAACCGCAGCAGTTAGAACTCGGGATTCGGCAACCCTTTAGTGATTTGGGTGTGACGATACTCGATAACTTTGGGGTTGAGAACGGAACGTTTGGGATGTCGTTTTTGGATAAGCTCGAGATATGATGCTTACGTTCGTATCGCACAGAGTAGGACTCGATATTTGTTATCTAGTGCTGCATGGTATGTGGGGGATCAATAAATGTTTGGTTTGGGCGTTAATTAAGGTGTAGGCGGCGGGGGTGGTTTGGATGACGGCTGCCGGCCCGGAGCGCCCTAGGAACGTAGTGACGTAGGGCGGCAAATTTAGTAGACCGGGACGGGTCTTCCCGGGCTACTAAATTCGTGGGAGGCCGGAACGGCCGGAGCGTGCGGTTAGCAGGCTGGTCATCCAAACCGCCCCTGCCGCCGGAGCCTTGATTAACGCCCAAACCGTTCCGCTGCTGGAGCCGGGGCCAAACCGTTCACCCCACCACCCCTACCCAAAACGGGTGGTGGTCTGATATGCTAGTAGCGAGATTGAGTATGCAGTTGCGAGGAGGTTTTGGCCATGCGTGACCATAAATACGGGTTGGGCACGTCCAACTTATCGATATTTCTTGTCCTAATGACGGTGGTTTTCGCCTTTGTGCTGGAAAAGGCGTACACCAGGTATTCACTTATGTGGTGGTTATGCGTGGTGACCTACCTGGTAATTATTGCCGGGATTGACCTGGCGGTAACGAATCGGCGCCGGCGGATTCAGCGTGAGCGCGAGGACCACAAGAAGTAATTACGCGGGGTGGTATAGATGAGTATTCATATTGATGCCGCTAAGGGGAGCGTGGCACCCGTGGTTTTACTGCCGGGCGATCCGTTGCGGGCGGAGTACATGGCGACGAATTTCTTGACGGACGTCACGCAGTACAACGTTGTGCGTGCGGCGTACGGCTACACGGGTACGTACCAAGGGCAAAGGCTGTCAATCCAGGCAACCGGGATGGGCATTCCGTCGATGACCATCTACGCCACGGAGCTCATGCGCGACTTTGGTGCCCAGGTGCTAATTAGGACCGGCACGGCGGGGGGCCTGGCCGACGATATCCAGTTGAGGGATATTGTTTTATCCCAGGCAGCGTCGACCGATAGTTCGATTATCGCGAACACCTTTGGACCCGGAATCACCTTCGCGCCCTGTGCCGATTTTGCGTTGCTCCGGCGCGCCGAAGAATTGGCGCAGGACGCGGGTTATCGGGTGCGTGTGGGCAATACGCTGGGCGAGGACCGGTTCTATAACGACGAGATGGACAAGCAAAAATTGGCCGACTATGGCGTTTTGGCGGCCGAGATGGAAACGCCGGGGCTGTATCTGGCCGCGGCCCACTACCATCGTCAGGCGCTAGCCATGATGACGGTGTCGGACCACATTCCGCGCGACGAGCACATGAGCCCGGACGCACGGCAGTCCACGCTGGACGATATGATCCGGATTGCGTTGCGCTTGGGTAGTGAGGCCGCCGCGCAACTAGATGAATAGCATTGGTGCAGCAAAGGGGCCGCGACAGTTGTCACAGCCCCTTTGCACGTTGAAAGGAAAGTAGAGGTTAATATGCGCAACGAACTGGGGCACGTACGGCCGGTAGAGCCGGATGCCCGCCAGATGACGAACTGGGATATGTGTGCCACGTGGATTGGGGCAAACGCCAATAATGGTACTTGGTACATTGGTGGGGTGATTGCCGCGGCGGGGATGCTGACGGCTTCCACCGCGCTCATCGTTTGCGGGGTGCTTTCGTACGTATTGCTGGCTCTGGCTAGCTACATGGGTTACCGCACCGGACTGCCGGCCATGGCCCTCACCCGGCCGGCGTTCGGCCTCCGCGGGTCGCTCATTCCGTCCGTCATTAACGTGGTGCAGTTCATCGGGTGGGCGGCTGCGAACACCTTTATTGCCGCCATTTCAATTGCTACCATTCTGCACGACCTACTCGGGTGGCCGGCCTATGGCACTCCGGGTGGGCACCGCGGTCTGGTAGTGGGCATTATCGTGATGTCGTTATTACATATGGCTTCTATTGCGCTTGGTGAACGTTCGGTCCGGATGATTGAGCGGGTCGGCATTGTGCTGGTGATGGTGTTCGTGGTTTGGGAATCCATCGTGGTTTTCCAGCACGTGTCGCTAACGGAAATTATGCAGTGGCGTCCGGCCGGACATTTACGACTGAGCGCGGGCGCGGCCATTGACGTGTTGGCGGCGTTTAACCTCGCGTGGGTGACGGCGGCCGCCGACTTTTCCCGGTTTACCGACAAGCCCCACGCCGCAACCACGTGGTCATTCATCGGGGCGAACGTGGGTCTGTTCTGGTTTGCGTTTATTGGGTTGGTGGCCACCATTGCGACGGCCATCACCATGAACCACTTTGACCCGAACGATTCGGATCCCTCGACGATTGCCACCAAGCTGGGGCTCGGCGTGCTGGCGCTGCTGGTCATCGTGATTACCAGTACCACGGCGAACGCGGTCAACCTCATGGCTGCGGGGTCAGCCGTGACGAACATGTGGCACCGCATATCGTTGCGACCAGCGCTGTGGCTGGTGACGATTGTCGCGACGCTGGTGTCGTTTGTACCGCTGTTCTTCGCGACGTTTCTGGATGCGTTCACGGCCTTTCTGGACATGATTGGCATGTTCCTGGGGCCGGAAATTGCCGTCTTCTTGGTGGACTTCTTTATTTTGCGGCACCGGCAATACGACGCCCCGGCCATGAACGTCACCGGGGGTAAGTACTGGTATTGGCACGGCGTTAACTGGCGGGCGCTGGGATCCTGGGCGTTGGGTGTATTGGCTTACTTTGCTTGCCGGCGGATTCCCACGGTGGCTGAGCACCTGGGCGCGACGTTTGTGGCAATGGCCATCACGGCGTGCGTGTACTGGTTGTTGAGCCGTAAGCAAAGTCGCTAGGGATACGTTGTTGTGAGCCATCGGGCACAGAAAAACTCCATTCGGGCCGTAAAAAGCTGGCCCCAATGAAGTCCCCTTTTGGTACGCAAAGTTAGTAATAGATGTAAGATGCAGTTACGCGGACGGCTTCCGGCTTGCCCAGACGCTGCGCGAGGGCGGCCTGGATGTCGTTCTCGTTGGCGCGGGCCCCGTATACCCCGGCGTAGACCCGTTTATGATCAGCGCTAATAAGACGGACGTGACCGATTTGATCGCTTGCAGACTCAATCTGTGCGTTAATGGCGGCGACAGTCAGACCGGGGAGCTTGCTGCGATCGACAATGATGTAGTAGCGGATGTACCCGTTACTATTCGCGCGGTTTGCATTTTCCGGCCAAGTAGCGACCACGGCACCATTATAGTAGGCACGCAACAAGGCCCACAGTCCACCAATTAGCAACAGAAAGCCAACGATGGTGAGCATTGTCATTGCAATCTGAACGGCCGCCCCCCAACGTGCCAGGGTACTAAACCCAATGGTGAGGGCCACAAAGGCGATAATGACCGCTAGACCACCGCGAAGAGTTTGACGCCGGGCGTAGCTAGACCAAGCAGACTGTAACTGACTGTTGAAGCTTTTGAGTTGCTGCGGTGCATCGTTGCTGTCTACCTGGTCCGGTTGTTCATGCCGTTGCCAGGCTAGTTGAGGCGAGAGAATAATGGCGTCAGGAGTTGTCGGCGTGAGTACAAAGTCGCCCAGCTCGGCTTCGGGGTTACTTGAACGTTGTAGGTGCCACCAGCCGTAACTGTAGTTCACGGGCACCCATTGGCGTAAACGCCAGCGGTCAATGATCCGGTTAACCACGATGGGATCGGCCGCAATGGGGTGGAAGATGTACATAGTATCGCCTTCTTTCTACCACATACTACGGCCGTAAGCGCTTACTGTAAAGGTATAAATAACCTAAAATGCACAAAGTCGGTGTGCAATCAGGTAATAGTGGGTTGAGTAAGCATGGTAGCGGTTTCCAGATGCAGCAATCATTGGTAGACTGAAATATGAATTACATTGTGATGACTGATAATTATCCTGGTAACGAATAGCTAATAATACAAGTAGGGGATGGTGGGTCAGATGTTTCCGTACAGTAAGTTGCAATCGCTCAATGACCTAGAAACGGTGATTTATAACTATGTGAATAAGCATTCGCGGGCGGTCGAATCCATGACCATCCGCGAACTGGCCGACCACGCGCACGTTAGCACCACGACCATCCTCCGCTTTGCGAACAAGATGGGCTACGATGGGTACGCGGAGTTGCGGTTCGCGCTCAAGCAACACCGGCGCAACCAGCAACAGACTGAGAGCAACGATAGTTACGACATCACGGTGCCGTTGGCCGACTTTTTCTCCAAGGTGAACTCCACGGACTTCGGCAAACTCATCGATCAGGCAATGACGCTGATCGACGCAGCCCCCATGGTCCTGTTCTTTGGCATCGGGACCGGGGCGTCCTTAAGTCAATATGGCGCACGCTTCTGGTCGAACGCCGGCAAGCTGGCGCTGCCCGTACCGGACCCGTTCCAGCCGTTTACTGGTGGGACGCCGTTTCCCAAAGGCACGGTGGTAGTGGTGCTCTCAGTATCTGGCGAAACCGCGGAGGTGATTGAGTTTGTGAGCCGTGTGCAGCCGGAAGGGGCCAAAATCATCGCGGTTACCAACCACGATCGGTCCACGCTGGCCAAAATGAGCGACCTCACAATCAGTTACTACATGCCGGAACTGAAACACGGCTCACTCAACCTCACGACACAGATTCCCATTGTCTACCTCATCGAGATGATTGCGCACCGTTTGGACGATGAGCGGGATAATGGTTAGTTAAACAAACGAACAAAGCGAACATATACGGACCGTCAGCCGTCACGCGCTGGCGGTCCGTTTTGCTGTAGGCACTTTGAATGACCGTAGCTAGACGTTGATGTGCCGGCCTCTAATGCGGATTTGGTGTGGACCAATGTGACAGGTTCCATTTTTGTTACATGTTATAAAGCGGTGAACGTGTTTTTTGTGTTCGTGAAACCGTATACATCAAAACCGCAAGCGCATACAATTATCTTTGTGATAGGGAATCACAACATCCTTGGCCAAGGTTGTCAGCAATTATCACTACCAACGTAGTTAATTTATTTCTGGGTAACGCCCGTGGTGCGGTGAGCACCAGCAGGCGTTCGAGTCGCAACGGTACGGAAACACCGTGCCGCGGGTGCAAAATATAATGTAGGTGAATTCTATGAATGACTTTATTAATGACAAAGTATTGCCTAAGGTCATGCGGTTCACGGACAGTAAGATTATTACCGCTTTGAAGAACGGGATGATTTACACCATTCCCTTCATCATCATTGGTTCCGTCTTCCTGATCCTATCGTCCTTACCAATCGTATCCTGGGCCAACTGGATGAATAGTACCGGCTTGGTACCATACTTCAACCAGGCAACGAACTTTTCCTTTAACCTCATGGCAATTATCGCCGTCACCGGGATTGCGTACGAGTGGGCACGCAATGAAGGTATCGCGGCATTACCAGCCGGGATTACCGGTTTAATCAGTTTTCTGGTCGTATTGCAGCCCACCACGCCAATTACTAACCCCGCCGGCAAAGTGCTGGTGAAGAACGTGCGTCACCTGACCGGGTTTATCGACACGAGTTGGTTGGCTGGTAAAGGTATGATTGCCGCCATCATCATCGGTTTGGTCACCGGTTGGATTTATTCTTGGTTCGTGAAGAACAATATCACCATCAAGTTGCCTGAACAGGTACCAGCTAACGTGGCGAACTCCTTTGTTGCCTTGATTCCAGCGGCCGCATTGGTTACCTTCTGGATGCTGGTCTACATGGCCTTTGACCACTTTGGTCACACGTCCATGTTGGCATGGATCTACAACGTAATTCAGACGCCACTGCAAGGGATTACCGATTCGTTCGGTGGTGCGCTGATTGTACCAATTCTGATTTCGTTCCTCTGGTTCTTCGGTGTCCACGGTTCATCCATCGTTTCTGGGATCATGACGGCCATCCTGCTGTCGAACGGGACTGACAACGCCAAGCTCTTTGCTTCCGGTAACCTGTCCCTGAGCCACGGTGGTCACATCTTCACCCAGGCACTGCTGGACCAGTTCGGTACCGTCACTGGTGCCGGGATTACCATTGGGCTGGTTGTATACATGCTGTGGTTTGCTAAGTCCGAACAGATTAAGAGTTTAGGTAAGTTGGAAATTGCTCCGGCGTTGTTCAACATTAACGAACCAATTCTGTTTGGTGTTCCGTTAGTGCTGAACCCAGTGATGGCTATTCCGTTCATCCTGACGCCAACGTTGTCCATGGGGCTTACGTACCTGGCCATCAAGATTGGTCTGTTACCACTATTCAACGGGGTTTACGTACCGTGGACCACGCCGCCAATCTTCTCTGGTTTCCTTGTTGGTGGCTGGCGGACAGCTCTATGGCAAGCATTGATGTTGGCCATGACCTTCTTTACCTACCTGCCGTTCATCCGTAAGTACGACAACCAGTTGTACAAAGAAGAACAGGATAACCTGGCGGAAGAAGAAGCGGCTCAGGCATCCAAATAGTTAATTAAGATAGTTCGTTTAGGCCGTGACCAAAGGTGTGACCGCGTCGCAATGGCGGGTCGGCTTTGGCCGCGGTTTGTATTTACACAGAATGGAGCGTTGATATGACAAAGTTACGCAAAGATTTCCTCTGGGGTGGCGCGGTCGCTGCCCATCAACTTGAAGGCGGCTGGCAAGACGGCGGCAAAGGTGTGAGCGTGGCTGACGTCATGACTGCGGGTGCCAACGGGGTCGAACGGCAAATTACTGACGGTGTGTTGCCGGGTCAGAATTATCCTAACCATGAGGCAATTGATTTCTACCACCACTACAAGGACGACGTGAAGTTGTTCGCGGACCTAGGGCTGAAAGCGTTCCGGACCTCCATCGCCTGGACGCGGATTTTTCCGAATGGTGACGAGGACGAACCGAATGAAGCGGGGCTCCAGTTCTACGACGACCTGTTCGACGAGCTCCACAAGTACGGGATTGAGCCGGTGATTACGCTGTCTCACTTTGAAATGCCGTACCACCTAGTTACCGAGTACGGCGGGTGGCGGAGCCGCAAGGTAATTGATTTCTTCGTCCACTTTGCGACCGTCGTGTTTAAGCGGTACAAGGACAAAGTGAAGTACTGGATGACGTTCAACGAGATTAACAACCAGGCAAATACTGATGCAGCGTTCGCGCTATTCACCAACTCTGGTGTGAAGGTAGAACCCGGTGAGGACGCGGAACGCACGATGTACCAGGCCGCTCATTACGAGGTGGTTGCGAGTGCGTTGGCCGTCCAGATTGGTCACCAGATCAACCCTGATTTTCAGATTGGGGCCATGATTGCTATGGTGCCACTCTATCCGGCCTCGCCCAACCCCCGGGACATTTTCAAGGCCGAGCGGGCGATGCAGACGCGTTATTGGTTCGCCGACGTGCAAGCCAACGGTGCCTACCCGGCATGGTTGACGCAGTACCAGGCGGATGCGGGCTTTGATCTCGACATTACGTTGGCGGACCGTGACGTGCTGGCAGCGGGCAAAGTGGATTACATCGGCTTTTCGTACTACATGTCCAACGCGGTTAAGGCCAAGGACGACGAGCCGGACTCCTACAAGTATGAGGAAAGCAAAGACATCGTGCGCAACCCCACTGTTGAGGCTTCGGAATGGGGATGGCAGATTGATCCGCAGGGCTTGCGGTACGCTATGAACTGGTTTAACGACCGGTTCCACTTGCCGCAGTTTATCGTCGAGAACGGCTTTGGTGCCATCGATAAGATTGACGCTGATGGCCACGTGCACGACGATTACCGGGTTGATTATCTCCGCCAGCACATTGAGCAGATGAAGTTGGCCGTGGAGGTTGATGGGGTGGACCTGATGGGGTACACGCCATGGGGGTTCATCGACTTGGTCTCTGCGGGGACGGGCCAGATGGATAAGCGTTACGGCTTTATCTATGTTGATAAAAACGATGCCGGTGAGGGGACACTCAAGCGTTCCAAGAAGGATTCGTTCTATTGGTTCCGCCACGTGATTGCCACTAACGGTGAGGACCTGAGCGACGTTAAGCCGGAATATTAGGGATACTTTGACACTATACGAGGTGCAATAATTATGGCTGAAAAAACAATTATGCTAGCATGCAACGCGGGCATGTCCACGAGTCTACTGGTTGCCAAGATGCAGAAGGCTGCGGCTGATGCGGGCGAGGACGTGGAGATTTTTGCCACTTCCGCTGACCAGATTGACCAGAAGATGGACGAGAAGAATCCCAACATTTTGATGCTGGGACCACAAGTGCGGTACATGTTTAAGAAGCTACAGGACAGGCTGGACATCCCGGTCGAGGTCATCGACATGAAGGATTACGGCATGATGAACGGCAAAGGTGTACTGGAGACGGCGTTGAAGGGGATAAAGGAATAACCAGAGCGAAGCCCCGCGGTTAAAAGCCAGATTGGAAAGGAACGTGCAGAATGGCTGAAGAACAAGAACAAGAACAAGACCTTGAAGCCATCATGGGCCTCATCGTAAACGGCGGTAACGCCAAGAGCCTCGCCTTTGAGGCCATTGCTTCCGCAAAGGCCGGCGACTTTGATGACGCAGACGCTAAGCTGGAAGAGGCTAACGTGGCGCTGGGGAAGGCCCATGACGCTCAGACGGGGATGCTGACACAGGAGGCCCAAGGTAACCACGTGCACGTGGGTTTGCTCACGGTGCACTCGCAGGACCACCTGATGACGGCAATCACGTTTCGGGATCTGGCTGGTGAGATTGTAGATTTGTACAAGAAGTTGGCCGGAGTTCCGGTCACAGATTAGTTGAGTCGTAGTAGGGGGCGCGGGATGCGGTACTTTATTAGCTTTGATGTTGGTGGGACCTCCATTAAACACGGACTGGTTGATGAACAGGGCAAAGTAGTGGAACGGGGCTCGTTCATGACGTACAATACGCGCCAGGAGAACCTGGACGGTCTGGTGAAGGCGGTCCACCATTATCAGAATAGTTATACGGTGGACGCAATCGGTGTCTCCGCGCCGGGAATCGTGCGGGCTGATGGCTACATGATTACTGGCGGTGCGATCGACAGTTTCTTTGAATTTAACTTTGCCCAGACGCTACAGGAAATGACGGGGCTGCCGACCCACGTGGAAAATGACGCCAACGCCGCAGCAATTGCGGAACGCTGGCTCGGCAACGCGCAGGGTGTGCAGAACTATGTTTGCCTGGTTTTGGGTACGGGTATTGGCATGGGCATCGTGATTAACGGTGTGGTGTTCCGCGGAGCCCATGGCATGGCCGGCGAAGTTGGGTGGAACATCATCCATGATGTCGACCTGACGCAGGACCTGGAAGCCGCCTCGCTGAACTACCACGCCTCGGTGGTTTCGGGGCTGGTGCGGCGGTACAACGCGTCGTTGAAGTTGGCGTTTCCCAACGCAACGTACGTATCCGACGCGCGGGACATCTTAGCACTCGCACACGAAGATGACCGTATCGCGGCGCCGATTTACCGGGACTTCTTGATGGATGTGTCCACCATGGTACTGAACCTCTTCGGCAACTTTGACCCCGAAGTGATCCTGATTGGCGGTGGTATTAGTGCCAATGATCAATTTATGGTTGACCTGCACGCAATGGTTGATGAATGCCTGGCACGGCACAAGGCGCTTAACGGCGTGAAGGACCGGGTGCTGGGTCAGGTGAAGCCGGCGGGGTTACGCAACGACGCCGGTCTGTTGGGCGCGGTTTATCCGTTAGTACGGGACGCAAAGAAGGGATAAAGACTATGCTGAAATATCACTTTATGAGAAATAACGTGGCGCACGAGGAGGCCTTCTTGGCGCGTCAGGGTGCACACGGCTACATGTTGCGCCGCATTCGGGGTTCGCGCTACTTCTTTGAACGGACCGATGCTGACGCCCATTACAACGTGACTTTGCGGCTCACGCAGACGCCGACGGTTGCAGCGCCGCGTGCGGAACGCGTGGTCACTATGCAAGTGTCGCGGGAAATGTTCTACCACGTCATCTACTCGCAAGACGAGCGGGCAAAGGTCACGACGCGCTCGAATGCGACTGCGGTCGAGCAGTACCACACGTACATGTTGGACGCGGGCGCAAAGCAGGAATGGAAGGGCGGCGTCGGGTTGTTCGGCGGCCTCATCCTGATGACCGGCGCGGTGGCGCTGGCCCAGGTTGCGGGTGTATTGGGCAGTCTACCCGTTCGTGCCATCGTCATGATTGCCGGCGTGGCGCTGGCGGCGGCCGGGTTACGCGGCATCTTCATCGGGCTCCGTAACTCCATTGGTTCCGTGCACCCCAAGCGCGGGACCGCGAATGGTGAGGCCCGGTAGCATCATCTAACCATGTGTATACGAAGACCCACAACCGATTGGCTGTGGGTCTTTGCTTTGTCCTGAAATTGTGTGGGGCGAACCCGCGGGCGGGGTTTGGGGTTGCGGCTTACGTGCCCTGCGCCGTGATTGCTACACCCGCACGCTTTAGCCCGTGCCGGGCTTCCACGAAGCCAAAGAAAACCACTTTGTCTCCAGGATTTGCCGCTGTAATTCGCTACGCTCCTAGGGCTGGCTCTGCCAGACCGGCGAATTAACTCCCAGTTAAGGTGCTAAAGCACCAACCGGAAGTAAACGAACAGCGCTCCGGGGTCGCAGCAACCACGTCTCCGGGCACGACGCCTCCACCCCAAACCCCGCCCGCGGGTTCCCGATACGTAACAGCAGTGGTTACCGCTCCTACCCCACACGCCTCCGCTCACCGGTCCGACCGACGTGGGCTCCTGCTACTGTGGCTATAACGCCAGAGTGAATGTGGTTTAGCACGTCGGTTGGCTTTAGCCTCATCAACCAGATCAGCAAGCTGGAGCAACAGGAGTGCAATCTGCAGGTTATCAGCGACGGAAAAGCCTCCAGCGGGATTGAGCGTCACTAACCCAAAGCACTACGAAAGATTGCTAGTGCGGGGATTGTCTGGATGGCGGCTATAAAATGATTGGGTGGACGAACCACAAAAATATCCGTCAAGCAAAATACTCAGCAAATACGAACCTCTCCGTTTGCGTTTATCGTGATTATCCACCTATGAATCTTTAATGTAGAAGGTGTTTATATTACAAAGTTTTGAGTGTCATCACTTCCACGAGAAAAATGACCTATTGCCGAATCAAAATATTGGGCTAGACAATACTTCCCAATTCTCATAGATAGTGTCTTTTACATCAAAACTTTCGTGAGCAAGTAAGTACTCTTTTGCTTTGAGAACTAAGGGCGATGAATTTTTAATCGTTAAATTTTCTAAAGGGATCTTCGCGGCACCTAGGGAGTCTTGGCCAATGAACTGAGGGGCGACGGGCTCTATAGCCCCTGCAGACTTGTGAACTCTGTAAAAAACGCAGATATGCTGATTGAATGCCCATTTTTCATAAGCCCAAGGATATTTAAATGAAGTTGTTCCTACTTGCTCTGTTCTCGATGTCGACAAACCCGTTTCTTCGTATATTTCCCGGGAAATAGCCTTAAACAAAGACTCTCCATCCGCAAGACTACCCCCGGGTAGGTCATATCTATTTATATATGGCCCACCATTTTTCTTGATTACGACTAATCCGTTCTCATCTCCAATGATACCGTAAACACCGAATGCTACATGATATCTTTTTGGCATCTATTATTTCCCTTTCAAGATGCAAGAGGTAGGGCCCACCGGTTTGGGGCGGTTGCCCCAACGGGTTATCGACTTCTCGCCTAAATTCACTAAAATACACTCGACTATAATCATAACCTGTAGAACATAAACAGCGCTTCGAAGGCGTGGTTGCTATAGTAGCGTGAGGCCGCGTCGGACGGGTTGGTGATTTAAGGCGTGTGGGCCGGAGTGGTGGATTACCGCGGAGCGCCCACGAAAGCCGTAACTCACCAACCCGACCGGCGCGGCCGTCACCCACTACCGTAGCAATCCTCAGCATAGGGCACGAAAGCCGCAACCCCACCACCGCTTTGCCTGCACAAACACCCTAAAGTACCGGCAAGATGTGGATGAGTTCGAGGCCCGGTACCGTCGTCAAGACCTGCCGCCACTGTGCAACCGCGCTGTCGGTGACGGGGCCCGTCAGGACGGTGACGCGTCCGCGGCCCCTTTGCACCCTGCCGCTAATACCCAGTGCGGCTAGCTGCTCGCGCGTCACGTCGTCGCCGCGGATGCCCACGAAACGCGGCGACACCCGGTGCGCCGCGTCCGCCACGACCGCCGGGGTGTCCGTGTCTACGAAGCGTTCGGGGGTGTTGCCGTCGTGGATGTTGTCAGCCAGGTCCAGCAGGTCAGCCACGATGGAGTTGGCCGTGGGCAGCGCGCCGGCGCCCGGACCAACCATGCTCAGGCGGTTGACGTTGTGCGAATCAATCAACACCGCGTTGTTCTCGTCCCGTACCGCTGCCAGCGGGTGCGCCAACGGTACCAAGTGCGGGGCCACCCGCATACACAGACCGTCTGGCGTGAGTTCGCTCACCGCCAGCGGCTTAATGGCGTAGCCCCAAATGCTGGCGGCCACAAAGTCCTGAGGCTGTAGCGTCGTGATGCCCTGGATGCTGACGTCATCAATGGTGGGGCTCATGCCGAACGCAAAGCGGGTCAGGATCAGCAACTTGTACGTTGCGTCCAAACCATCGACGTCGTTGGCTGGGTTGGCTTCCGCAAACCCTTTGCTTTGGGCCAAGCTGAGCGCATCGTCGTACGACGCTCCATGGGCAATCATCTGCGTCAGGATGAAGTTACTCGTGCCGTTGGCGATGCCCGTGATTCGTGAAATGGGGTCGCCCGCGTAGGCGTTGCGAAGCGTGCGCAGTACGGGGATGGCACCCATCACCGCCGCCTCGTAGTACAAACCCACGTGGTGGGCGGCCGCAATTTGGCTGAGCTCAGCGCCATCCGTAGCGATGAGGTCCTTGTTGGCCGTGACGACGTGTTTACCAAAGGTGAGGGCGGTGGTGATGAGCTCCTTAGCAGCCGTCCGACCGCCGATGGCCTCCACCACCACTTTGATATTAGGGTCCGTCACGATACTGGTGCTGTTCGTAGTGAGCGCGATGTCAGGATACTGTGCCTGGCGTTCCGGCGTGACCGTGCGCACCGCAATCCGCGTCACTTTGAGGCGGCGTGCTGCTAGTCGCGGTTGGGGTTGCCGTAAAATCTCAACCAACCCCGAGCCCACGGTGCCCAATCCTAGTAGGCCAATGTTAATTGTGTCCATGATCACCGGTCCCCTCTACGACTGTGCGGGCACGGCGATTTTGGCAAAGGCCTGTGCGAGGTCGGCAATCAGGTCGTCGGGATCCTCCAGGCCGACCGAGAAGCGTAGCAGCCCGGGCGTAATCCCTGACGCGGCCTGGTCCGCCACGCTGAGCTCGGCGTGGCTCATCTTTGGTGGGTACGACAAAATTGTCTCCGTACCACCGAGTGATACCGAGAACTCAGGGATGGTCGTCGTTTCCGCGACCGTGCGTGCGGCGGTCTCACTACCTACGTCAAAGCTGAGGACGGCCCCACCGTTAACGGCTTGGCGTTGCTGGATTGCGTAACCCGCGTTGCTGGGCAGCCCCGGGTAACAGACTCGCGTCACTTGGGGCTGTTGTTCCAGCCACTCGGCAATCCGTTGTGCGGCGGAGCTGGATTGCTGCATCCGGACGCCTAGCGTTTTGATTCCCCGCAACAGCAACCAACAGTCGGTGACGCCCAGTGTTGCGCCAACCGCGTTCTGAATAAAGTAAATCTGGTCCGCTAATTCTTGGTCGTTCGTGATGGCCGCTCCTGCCACAATGTCGGAGTGACCCGCCAAAAACTTGGTGGCCGAGTGGACAACGATATCGACCCCTAGGTGCAAAGGCTTCTGGAGCACCGGCGACATGAACGTGTTGTCCGCGATGGCAATCAGGTGGTGCTGGTGGGCCAGGTCGGCCACCGCCGCGATATCGGTGACGGCCAGGATCGGGTTAGATGGTGTTTCAATGTAGATGGCCTTAGTGTTCGGCTGAATGGCCGCGGCTACGGCGTCCAGGTCGGAGAGGTCGACGAAGGTGTGCTCGATGCCAAAGCGGGGTAGTACTTCCTCCAAGATACGGAACGTCCCGCCATATACGTACTTAGAAATAATCAGGTGGTCACCCTGGCTAAAGGTCATCAGGACGGAGCTAATGGCGGCCATCCCCGTGCTGAACAGGTAGCCAAATTGACCGTCCTCCAAAGTAGCGACGGCGTGTTCCGCAACCTCACGGGTGGGGTTACCGGAACGCGAGTAGTCAAACTTCCCGAACTCGTCGAAGCTCGCCTGATTAAACGTTGACGATAACTGAATGGGGGTGTTCACCGCCCCCGTAGCAGGGTCCTGAACGGTAGTGGCTTTGATGATTTTAGTCCAATCGTGCATGAGTCGGCTCCTTAGTTGAGCGGCACCACGCAGAAGGTATCACGTTGGGTGTCCGGCCCAACCAGCAACAAGTGCTTGCTAGTCTGAACACCTGACGCGCTACCTTCTAAGCGCATGGCTTCGCTTTATTTTTTATGCTGGCAAAGTTACATGTATGTTGTGTTATCCGTATAAAACTCGATCCGTTTTGATACTAATTACTTGGTGGTAGTTGGTGCTCCGGCGGCGATAGCCTGTGTCAGGTCGGCCAACAGGTCCTCTTTGTCCTCGAGGCCGACTGACAGGCGAATTAGCTGGGGCGTGATGCCTAACTCTAGGCGGTCACCGACTGGCATGTCGTGATGCGTCTGGACGTACGGCACGGTGACGAGGGATTCCGTCCCACCCAGGCTTTCGGCGAACGAACAGACCCGGAGTGCACGGAGAAAGCGGTCGACGCTGAAATCATCCGCGAGGTAAAAGCTAATCATACCGCCGACACCGGCGTACAGCACCCGGTCTACACCCGCGACTTTGGGTAGCTCCGCGGCTAAGAACTGGGCGTTTTCGGTGTGGTATTTCATCCGCACGTGGAGCGTTTTGAGTGAGCGAATTAGCAACCAGCTATCAAACGGGGCTAGGTTCTGGCCGGTGGTGGTCAACTGGAAGCTCAACTTGTCGGCCAGCTGGTCGTCTTTGACAATTACCGCTCCAGCCAGGATATCGTTGTGACCACCGAGGTACTTGGTGGCCGAGTGCACCACGATGTCCGCGTCGTCGTCGAGCGGATTCTGATATACCGGCGTGAGGAAGGTATTGTCCACCGCAATCAGGATGTCCGGCCGGGTCGCGTGCACGGTGCGGGCGACCGCCTCAATGTCGATAATCTTCATGGTCGGGTTGCTGGGCGTCTCCAGCCAAATCAACTTGGTTGTGGGGCGAATGAGCAACAACAGGTCGTCGACGTTGCGGCCATTCCATTTATCGTAATTGACGTGGTAGCGCGCCTGACGCTCATCAAAGTAGCGGAAGGAACCGCCGTAGAGGTCGTCGCTGGCGATGAAATGGTCGTCGGTGGCCGTGAGCGTCGAGAACACGAGGTCAATGGCGGCCATCCCGGAGCTGGTAGCAAAGGCGTGGGTGCCGTGTTCGATGGCGGCCAGCTGCTTTTCCAACTCCAGCCGGGTCGGGGTGGTCATCCGGGAATAGTCAAAGCCGGTGGATTCGCCGAGTCCGGGGTGCCGGAACGCCGTGGAAAAGTTAAGCGGAACGACCACGGAGCCGGACCGGTCGTCTTCCGTGCCGTTGGTGCCTTGAACAAGTTGGGTTGCTAGTTTAGTCATGAGCTACCTCCTGGGGTGTGAGTTGCTGGAGCCATTGACGGTAAAACTTAGTGGTATCGTTCCGCCACGAATTAACGGGACGTAGGTTCGGATCAAAGTAGTGGGCGGGTGGCGCGATGCGGAGCCCACGGTGCCTGTCGCGGTGGAACTCGGACGCGAGCGTGCCGGTCCAGTACTCGAGGTGCCCGGTAACGTAGGTGGACCGTAACGCGGTGTTGGTAACGATTGTGGCGCCAATCCGGTCGTCTCCCGCTACGACTTTGCCCGTCCGTACCGAATTGGTGGGAATGGTGAAGTAGCGTGAGTGCGGCATGGTGATGCCATTCGTTGTGTAGACGCCGTAAATTTTGTGGGTGACCTGGTGCCCGTCCGCCACGTTGTCCAAGTGGAGTGCGGCGTACGCGCCCCAGCAGAGGAACAGGCTGTGGTTAACATGGCTGCGTCGCCACGCAATGAACCGCTGAAACTCCGGCCAGAAATCAATGTCGTTAAATGCAAGGCGATCGATGGCAGCCCCCGTAACGATGAGGCCGTCAAAGTACTGGTCGGTGAGTTCATCGAGTGTTGGGTAGGCCGCATGCACCGCCGCGGCGTGGTTACGAATGTGGTGAGTACCAGGTACGGCAAAGGTGATGGTGAGGTCGGTTCCGGTAGTGGCTAACGCCGCAACAATCTGTTGCTCGGTGACCGCGCGGGTGGGCATCAGGTTCAACACCAGGATGCGGAGTGCGTGGGGTGTGGGCGTGATGTGGTTACGCGTGAAACCAGTTGTGATAGCAATGGTCATGATGGGGGGCTCCTTTCTGGTGGGTTATGGCGGTCAGCTTGCTTGGCTACGCAAAAAAATCGTCCCGCTACAAAGGTAAGTCATTACCTTTGTAGCGGGACGATTTGCTCGTGTTACCACCCGTGTTCTGGCCGCCGTCGCCGGTAGCCACTCTAGCAGTACGGCGGCTTGGCCGCGATACTGGACCACGTTAACGGGTGGAACCGGGGGGTACTCACTTACGCTCGTACGCACCTAACTTTGCTTTGAGACCATCTTCACGCACCGCGATGTTGCCGAATTCCACCAACTTCGGCTCTCTGTGAACTCACGGGTGCACTACTCATCTCTGCGTCATTTATATTGCCATAATATTAAATCATTATTAGAGGCTGGTCAAGAGTGCGGGGCAACTTTGTTGGTCAATGCGGTGGTGGCAGCGTAGGCCGGAACGGTGAGCTGCGGCTTCCGTAGGGCGCTCC
>NZ_BCVS01000016.1:0-29772 GCF_001591865.1 Lacticaseibacillus pantheris DSM 15945 = JCM 12539 = NBRC 106106 | reverse complement strand
TCACCGTGGAGCGGTCCACAAAGTCGCAGCACCTCACAGCACCCGCACCGGCCAGATCCGCCACTCTGAAGACCACATGTTTAGTTCTAACCAAAAACGAGGAAGCGCGCCGCAGCCATTAGACTCCCCGTCTAACTGCTACAACACGCTTCCTTGTTGTTAGTACCAATAAATTACTGGGTCAATACCTTGCTCAGGAAGTCCTTAGTCCGGTCTTCCTTTGGGTGGGTAAAGATATCATCAGGCGCACCCTTTTCGACGATTTGACCACCGTCCATGAACCAGACCTGATCGGCCACCTCACGGGCAAAACCCATTTCGTGCGTCACCACAATCATGGTCATCCCCGACTGTGCTAAGTCCTGCATAACTTTCAGCACTTCGCCAACCATTTCGGGGTCCAGCGCACTGGTGGGTTCGTCGAACAACATCACGTCCGGCTTCATCGCCAACGCCCGGGCGATGGCGACACGTTGCTGCTGCCCACCAGACAGGCTGGCTGGATAGGCATCGGCCTTATCACCCAGTCCCACTTGCTCCAATAGCTGCTTGGCCAGTTCCTGCGCCTGACCATCGTCCATACCCTTGACCTTTTTGGGGGCCAAAGTAATATTGTCAAGCACCGTCATGTTGGGGAAGAGGTTAAACTGCTGGAACACCATCCCCATCTTTTCACGCACCTTGTCGAGCTCCTTCTCAGATAGCCCCACTAGGTTAGTGCCCTCAAACATGATTTCACCTGAGGTTGGGTTGTTCAGACAGTTGAGGCTACGGAGAAAGGTACTCTTCCCACCACCGGAAGCACCGATTACCACGATAACGTCGCCCTGATGTACGGTTTCGTTAATCCCGGTCAAAACCTCGTTGTCACCGAAGGACTTCTTTAGGTCCTTAATTTCAATCAACGCTTTACTATCCTTCATGCTTCATCTTCCCTTCAAAGTGGTTGAGGATCTTGGACAACGTGAACGTCATGATGAAGTAGAGCACCATGGCAACGGCAATTGGTGCCACACCTTTGTACGTATCTGTCTGCACAACCTTCAATTGGTAAATCAGGTCCGTGACCCCAATAATCGAAACGATGGAACTTTCCTTAATCAGGGAAACAAATTCGTTACCCAAAGCTGGCCAGATGTTCTTCAACGCCTGGGGCAAAACCACGCTCTGCATGGTTTCACGCTGCGACAGGCCCAATGAACGTGCTGCCTCAGTTTGACCGACCGGAATACTATTAATACCACTCCGGAATATTTCAGCAACGTAGGCCGATGAGTTGATAGCCACTGCGATAATCCCAGAAACCAGGGCGGGAATGCTGACAACCATCCCAATCCCGAAGTACACGAACATCACTTGAATCATCAACGGTGTGCCCCGAATAAATTCGATGTACGCAACCGCAATACCGTGCAGAACCTTGCTCTTCGACAGGCGCATGAGGGCAAAGATGATCCCGCCCAGTACACCAAAGACAACCGCAACGAGCGAAATAAAGATGGTGTACCAAACACCCTTACCGAAGACCTTCCAGTATGCCAGCATGCTGGTGTTCTTAGTGTTGGTCTTCATGTAGGTGGCAGCGGTCTTCAGGTACCCGTCAGTCAGGTTACCCTTGTTGATTTTGTCGATCGTCTTGTTGACCTTGTTCACTAAGGCGTCGGAGCCCTTAGCAAACCCAATGGCCGTACCCTGCATGTCACTACCCAAATCAAAGTGACCATCAATGGACGTCAATGAAGCATCGTTAGCCGCGTAGGCATCGGCTACGGGCTTTTCCAAAACGACAGCGTCAACTTTGTGGCTCTTCAGGTCCAGCAACAGGTCAGTAGTCTTGGCCAAACCGGTCACCTGGCTGTTTTTAATCTGCTTCTTGGCCAAGGTTTGCTGCAAACTACCAGTTTGGGCGCCCACCTTTTTGCCAGTCAGTGAACTCTTGCCCTTAGCGTACAACTTAGCGTCGGCCTTGTTGACGATAATGTTTTGCCCACCCTTGTAGTAGACCTTGCTGAAGTCAACGTGCTTGGCACGCTCAGAAGTTGGGGACATCCCAGAAATCACCATGTCCACCTTGCCGGTTTCAAGGGCCACGAGTAGTTGATCAAAGTCCATTTGCTTAACCTTGAGTTTGACGCCCAGGTCCTGCGCAATGCGCTTACCAACTTCAACGTCCATCCCCACCACCTTGTTCTTGGACAAAAATTCGTACGGTGGGTAATCGGGACTAGTCCCCATCACAATGTAGCCTTTGTCCTCAACCTTCTGGAGGCTGGTATCAGTCGCCGCATGGACACTATGACCACCAGTCAAGCCCACTACGGTGATAATGCTAATAATGAGTGCCAAAAGCACGTGTGTTAACTTCTTCATCGGTCGTTCCTCCGTTTCTATGTTGATTACTATACATACAAATTGATATTTATGCAAGAAATGCAAGCGATTTTTTGCAATAAAATTCAATTTTCTTTACGGCGCGTGCATGGTATAATACGCCCAGATACCGAAAGGAGGCCGTTGCAATGGGTTTAAAGGTTAACCGTCAGAACGATATGGACAAACTATTCGACAAGTTTGCCAGTTTACCCGACGTGGATTTGGGTACTGATACCATTGACAGTAAGAAAAAGGCCGAAGAGGCAGCACGTAAGCGCGCCTATGAGCAGATAGACCGTAAACAGTCGCAAAAAAAGGACGACAAGGACTAATACAGCATATAAAAAAGGGGTAGTCGAAAGTGCGACTACCCCTTTTTTGTATACTTGAATGAATATTATCAGTAAATATACACTTAAATATGCATTATTAGTGATGACTGGAATGCGGATACCGCTTTTTCAGCTCCGCAATGTTCTGTTTAGCGACGTCATCGAAGTCAATGTTGGCCCACAATGCCACCTGGCTGAGGTACCACAATACGTCCCCCAGCTCGTGCTCAAGCTGTTCATTATCCAGGTCGGCACCCTGGAATGTATACTTCTTAATCAGCTCAATGACGGAACCCGTACCACTCGCCAAGCCTAAGGACAGGTTCGTCAAAACGTGCTCGTTACCCTCGAGCGTTCGGTTTGCCAACTGTTGATATTCATTAAAGTCCACGATGATTTCCCCCCGTTGCGTGCTGATCAATCCATTCCCAAACTGCATCCTGACCAACTTTGTTAGTCGCAGAAAACGGCACCCAGTCATCACCTGGTTGCAGCCCTAACCCTTTGCGGTGAATGGATTCGCTCTTATTCCACTGGCTCTTCTTCACCTTATCAATCTTAGTGCCAACAACCAACACGGGTACCTCATAGTAGCGCAAATACTCATACATAGAGATATCCAAATCGGTTGGTTCGTGCCGCGCATCGACTAGCTGTACCACCCCGCCAAGCTGCTGGCGTGTTTGTAGGTACTCCTCGATCATTGCGGCAAACTCGGCCCGCGCCTTTTTGCTCACCTTTGCGTACCCAAATCCCGGTACGTCGACAAAGTATAGCTCCTGGTTCAGCAGGTAGAAGTTCAATGTTTGGGTCTTCCCCGGTGTACTGGACGTGCGGGCCATTTTGTTACGCTGTAGCAACGTGTTAATGAGCGAACTCTTGCCCACGTTACTACGCCCGACAAAGGCCACCTCGCCCAGGTTGGTATCGGGATATTGTGCGGGGGACACCGCACTGATGGTTAATTCCACATCGTTTACTTGCATGTGGCACCTCACTCTCTTTGACTGATAATAGTGTAGCATAATCACAGAGCGTAGTCCCGCGGTTAGAAGCCAGAACGTAAGGACAACCGACTGTTAAGCCCGCACTTGGCTTAATTGCTGGTTGCCCTTACGTGGCGGCTTTTACGGGGCGTTCATAAATTAGGCTCATGCTACTCACGCCTATCAACCCCATACTGCAGGCCACCATCAGTCCCCAGCAACTTTCCCACCGCCGCCGGCTTAACCGCTCGCCGGACCGTATCAAACGGTAGCCACACCAAGTTGGTACCCTCTGGCAGATCGACCGATTGCATATCCAAATTATTCAGGTGGTCAAATTGTTGCTGCGTAATCTTGGTCAGCATTAACATCATTATTTGGTGGGCCTGCACGCCCTCCTCAACCGGCCAGAAATTTTCCGTAATACCCACCATCTGCAAGTCGAGATGGTCTAGTTGAAGTTCTTCACGCATCTCACGGGCACCAGCTTCTAACCCCGACTCACCAAATTTAACGGCTCCTCCTGGGATTAGTAACCCGCTGGTCCCATCCTGCAGCTGCGCCTGCTTGACCAGGACGTCCTGACCATGAACTAACAATACGGCCGCACGCACACTAAACCACTTGTCCTTAGCAATCAGAAAACGTAAATCGTTCTGTTCCTGCATACCAAAGTCCCCCCGCATTTTATGTAAAAAGAGGACGCCGTCGCCCGTTTCCGGTTTGACTGACGTCCCCTGATACGCGTTGATCACCACGCGATGATTATGAAGCTTCCTTATCACGCAGTACGAGCTCGGGTTTCCCCTTGCCAGTAACGGCGGCCTTGTTGATGACCGCCTTCTGCACGTCGGTCCGGCTAGGTAGGTCAAACATAATGTCCTGCATCACTGATTCCATGATTGACCGTAGTCCACGGGCACCAGTATCACGTTCAATTGCCTCGTGGGCAATCGCACGTAACGCTGCCGGCGTGAATTCCAAATCAATTCCGTCCAGGGACATCAACTTGGTGTACTGCTTAACCAGTGCGTTCTTAGGTTCGGTGAGAATCCGCACCAGATCGCTTTCGGTCAGTTTTTCCAAAGCCGCAAGAATTGGAATTCGCCCAATAAATTCAGGAATAATCCCAAAACTCATGAGGTCTTCAGGAATAATCTGCTGCATGAGGCTCTCGCTTTCATCCAGCTGTGGGTGCTTCGAGTCAGTACCGAAACCAATCGTCTTCTCACCCAGACGGTTTTTAACGATACTTTCAATACCGTCGAAGGCCCCCCCGACGATAAAGAGGATGTTGGTGGTATCAATCTGGATTAGTTCCTGCTGCGGGTGCTTACGACCACCCTGCGGCGGTACACTCGCTACCGTACCTTCAAGAATCTTCAGCAGCGCCTGCTGCACACCCTCACCAGAAACATCCCGTGTGATCGATACATTTTCGCTCTTCTTTGCAATCTTGTCGATTTCATCGATATAGATAATACCCTTTTGGGCACGGTCCACATCAAAGTCGGCATTCTGCAGCAACTTGAGCAAAATATTCTCGACGTCTTCGCCAACATAACCAGCTTCAGTAAGTGTGGTTGCATCAGCAATCGCGAATGGCACCTTGAGAATGCGCGCCAAACTTTGCGCCAAGAAGGTCTTCCCACTACCAGTTGGTCCAATCAGAGCAATGTTACTCTTCTGCAACTCAGTTTCGTCCTCAGTGGACACCGCGTTCTGATTGATCCGCTTGTAGTGATTATAAACGGCCACGGCCAGAGCGCGCTTGGCGGCGTCCTGTCCAATGACATAATTGTTTAGCACCTGCAGAATTTCCATTGGCTTAGGTACTTCCGTCAGGTTCTGCATGGATTCATCACGAAATTCATCATCAATAATTTGTTTGCAAAGATCAATACACTCGTTACAAATGTAGACGCCGGGGCCGGCGACAATCTTCTTTACCTCGTCCTGCGACTTCCCACAAAATGAGCAGGTTACAGGTCCGTTGGTCTCAACGTTATCAAACATTTAGCATTCAACCCCTTCTTGAACCCATCATACCAGAAAAACGAAGGGATGACCCGGATTTAAACCTGGTCATCCCTTTTTTACCCCCAGGGGGCATCTATGCGCTATGCACACAGTTGTGTTGATGGTTCAAAACTACTTAGCGGAATCAGTTTGGTCGTCGTTGGAATCGTCGTCCTTCTTGGCCGCTTTTTCTTCAACCGCGTTATCAGTAATAACTTTGATTGCCTTCTTAACGGCGATGTCATGAGTCAGCATATCGTCAGTCAGTGCCCGACGAACAGCATCCTTCTCCATCCCGTAATCGTTAGCAAGGTCAGCAACTTCGGCGTCAATTTCGTCCTCAGTAGCCTTAATACCTTCAGCGTCCACGATTGCTTCTAAGACCAGGTTAGTCTTGACGCGAGTCTCGGCATCCTGGTTGAACTGCTTGCGCAAGTCAGCCTCGGAAGTACCAGTCAACTGGTAGTACATGTCAGGGTTAATCCCCTGACGCTGCATGTTGCCCAGGAACTGCTGCATCTGGTTGTCAATGTCCGACTTAACCATGGCGTCCGGAATTTCTTCAACAGTGGCGTTGTCCACGGCACCCTTGATGGCAGCTTCTTCAATAGCGGATTCTGCTGCGTCTTCCTTCTGCTTCTTCAGGTCAGCCTTAATCTTGTCCTTCAACTCATCCAAAGTTTCGACGCTGTCATCAACGTCCTTGGCAAAGTCGTCGTCCAGTTCAGGCATTTCCTTAACCTTAACCTCGTGAACGGTAACGGCAAATTCTGCATCCTTGCCGGCCAGATCAGAAGCTTGGTATTCCTTAGGGAACGTCACCTTAACGGTTACTTCATCACCGGTCTTGTGGCCAACGAGCTGGTCCTCAAAGCCTGGGATAAAGGCACCTGAACCAAGTTCAAGGCTGTGGTTCTTGGCGGAGCCGCCATCGAATTCCTTGCCATCAACGGTACCAACGTAGTCGATGACGACGGTATCGCCTTCCTTGGCTGCATCTTCGGTGACAACCAATTCGGCCTGCTGCTCGCGCTTCTTGTCGAGCTCCTTGTTCACGTCAGCCACGTAAACGCGCTTGTTCTGCTTAGGCACGCTAATACCCTTGTAGTCGCCAAGCTTAACGTCCGGCTTAACCGTAACGGTAGCCTTGATGGACCAAGGCTTGCCCTCATCCATGCTCTCAACGGACAGCTCTGGCTGATCCACTGGGTCAATTCCAGCTTCATCAACGGCGTGTTCGTAGGCGTCTGGCAGTAAGATGTTCAGTGCGTCTTCGTACAATGCGCCCTCACCGTACATCTGGTCAAAGATGACGCGAGGTACCTTACCCTTACGGAAACCAGGAACAGTTAAACTCTTGCGTACCTTAACGAAGGCCTTATCGAGCCCCTGCTTGATTTCATCCTGTGCGATATCAAAAGTCAATTCGCCAGTTACGGCGCCTTGCTTAGTCCATTCTGCGGTCATGCTAATCCTCCGACTTTAGTATTTTCAGCATCCATACGTGCTGAATACTGCTATACATACCGTATTATCTTACCTGAAACCAGTATGGTTGTAAAACAATTTTCAATAATAATAAAAAAAAGACGCCCGGAGGCATCTTTTCTTTGTCCTAATTAACGAATTAATTAGTCCATGATTTCCGTAACAACACCGGCACCAACGGTACGGCCACCTTCACGAACGGTGAACTTAGTACCAAGTTCAATGGCAACAGGTGCAATCAGGTCAACTTCGAAAGTGACACGGTCACCAGGCATAACCATCTCAACGCCGTCTGGCAATTCGATGACACCGGTAACATCAGTCGTGTGGAAGTAGAACTGAGGACGGTAGTTGGAGAAGAATGGCGTGTGACGGCCACCTTCGTCCTTTGTCAAGATGTAGACTTCACCCTTGAACTTGTTGTGAACCTGGATCGAACCTGGCTTAGCCAGAACCTGTCCACGTTCAACCTGGTCGCGGTTAACACCACGAAGCAGGACACCAACGTTATCGCCGGCTTCACCAAGGTCCAGAGTCTTACGGAACATTTCCAGACCCGTAACGGTGGACTTCAGAACGTCTTCCTTCAGACCAACGATTTCAACTTCATCGCCGACCTTAACCTGCCCACGGTCGATACGACCGGAAGCAACAGTACCACGACCAGTGATAGTGAAGACGTCTTCAACAGGCATCAAGAAAGGCTTGTCGTTTTCACGAACAGGGGTTGGGATGTATTCGTCAACCGTGTCCATGAGTTCCATGATAACCTTTTCCTGCTCTGGGTCGCCTTCAAGAGCCTTGAGGGCAGAACCACGGAGGACAGGAATGTCATCCCCAGGGAAATCGTATTCGGACAAGAGTTCCCGAACTTCCATTTCAACCAGGTCAACCAGTTCTGGGTCGTCAACAAGGTCAGTCTTGTTCAAGAAGACAACGATGTGTTCAACACCAACCTGGCGAGCAAGCAGGATGTGTTCACGCGTCTGTGGCATAGGGCCATCAGTTGCGGCAACAACCAAGATTGCACCGTCCATCTGGGCGGCACCAGTGATCATGTTCTTAACGTAGTCAGCGTGCCCTGGTGCATCGATGTGGGCGTAGTGACGCTTTTCCGTTTCGTATTCAACGTGGGCAGTGTTGATGGTAATCCCACGTTCCTTTTCTTCTGGTGCAGCGTCGATACTTGCGTAATCTTGCGCCTTTGCCAGACCCTTTTCGCTAAGCACCTTAGTGATAGCAGCGGTTAAAGTGGTCTTACCGTGGTCAACGTGACCAATAGTCCCAATGTTAACGTGGGGCTTGGTACGTTCATAATGTTCTTTTTCAGCCATGAAAAAACGAACCTCCTGAATTATTTGTAAGAAACCAGGACAGAACGCCTATCCCGTGAATTCTTTACGTTTAAGTGTACTACATATAGCGGGAAACGCAAACCCGTTTCACTGGAATTTAATTTCCGAAAGTGATTATATCGAGTTTTCCGACTCATGTAAACCATTAATTGCTTTTTATTCTCGCTATTAACATAAATTAGTTATCCAAATTGGTCCCAACATCACTTAATTCCTGTGCTTTTGCAGTGAGCCAATCAATGAGCTCGCGATATGGCGACTCACGCTGTGGATCCACCGCGGTCGCAGCAAACTCGTCGACATCCTGGATAAATTCGTCGACTGCTGGGTACAAGAAACCCAGCAACACAAAAAATGTTGGTACCAGCATTTGGACTAATTCTTCCCGCTCAGGTAACTTATCAACAATTGCACCCAAGACCGCCTGGCTGGTGTCATCATCCCCAGGCATTACTAGACTGGTCGTATCAACCGTGATCACACGGTCATACACCCGCACCTTGATCACCGTGGCTGGTGTGGCCATTAAAGACCACGTCACCAACGAACTACGGACCGCGGGATGTACGTCGGGATCTACCAGGGCCACGGCTAGTGAGTCGTCAACATCCACATAGGGAAGCTTGCTCAGTTCCGTGGTCACAAACTGTTCCTGTTCCACGAGGTTCATGCCACCAAGGTTGCGCAGGTGCCGCTTACTGGCTTTAATTGCGGACCCGTGTTCGTTGACGTACCGCTCCATAACTTCGGCCATCACGTTAATCGACGCGGTGGTTTCGGTGTCGTCCTCAGTCATGTTGATCACATACGAACCCAGCGGAAAATCAGGGACCCCTGCCGCAATCTTGATGAGTAACTGCCGTCCGTCGGCACTGCTGGCGATGTCGTCTACTACATCTTGAATCACCGCGTTAGCCTCATCAGCCTCGCCAAGTTCTATATATGCAGTCGCTAAAGCCTGGTCGTCATTTGGAGTCACATCATCGGGGTATGACTGCTCCAGTTGCTCTAGCTGACTCACAGCGCGGTGAAAATCGCCGTCATTAAAGGCCTGTAATCCGAGCTCGCGGAGCTGCTTAGCTGACTGCGGAAAGTTAACTACGTTGCCCATAGTATTCACTCCTTCACGACAAGGTTATTGCCGCTTGGCGCTGTTCTGGTTCACTTCCATGATGACCGGCAAAATAACCGGCCGACGCTTAGTCTGGTCAAAGAGGTACCGGGAAAGCTTGTCCCGCACGTCCTGCTTCAGGTCGCCCCAATCAAACTTCTTGTCATCCAAGTTGTGTTGAATCGTGTCTTTGACAATTTGTCCACATTCGGCCAATAAATCTTTGCTGGTCTTAATGTACACAAAGCCCCGACTTTGAATCTTAGGCCGGGCAACGACGCGCTTTTTGCGCCGATCAATCGTCACTACGGCAATCAAGATGCCATCTTCAGACAACATTTTCCGGTCGCGGAGCACAATATTGCCAATATCGCCCACACCAATACCATCAATCATGGTGTTACCAGCGGGTACAGTACCGGAAATGTTCATCTTACCCTTGTCGTAACTAATAATGTCGCCGACTTTGGGAATAAAGATGTTCTCAAACGGTACCCCAATTTCGTGGAGCGCTTCCGCGTGTGCCGATAGGTTACGGTACTCGCCCTGAACCGGAATTAAGTTCTCGGCGTGCATGATATTTTGCATCAACTGCAAGTCAGTCCGCGTACCGTGGCCCGAAACGTGGAACTTGTCCGTAACGGTCTTCACGTCGCCGCCTGCACGGTAAATCGAGTCCTTGGTCCGAGCAACCGCGGTTTCCATTGCGTGTGACGGAGTAGTCACGATGTACACCAAATCGCCCTCGTTAATGTGTACGAGGCGGTGGCGTGACGTAGCCATCCGGTCCAAAGACTTGAGCGGTTCGCCCATCTTGCCGGTTTCCAGCACAACGGTCTCTTCTGGCTTGAGCTGCTTCAATTCCTTCGTTGTTGCCAGAATTTCGCCGTTGGGTAAGTGCAGGTAGTCCATCTTGATGGCCGTCTGCACAATCTTCTGGACGTCCCGGCCAGTCAGTACCACACGCCGGTTAGTTGCGGCTGCTGCGTTGAGCACTTGCTGAATCCGCATAATGTTGCTGGCAACGGCGGCGACAATAATTCGCCCCTCGTGGTACTTGAAGTCCTCAGCAATGGTGTCCGCAATCTCACGCTCGCTGGCAATCTGGTATGGTGACTCAGCGTTAGCCGAATCGGATAACAAAGCTAGCACCCGTTTACTCCCGATTTGCGCCAAACGCTGGTAATCCGTTTGGTACATGGGGGCTGCACTTTGGTCAAACTTAAAGTCGCCCGTGTAGACCACTTGGCCTTCAGGTGTGTCGATATCAATCCCCAAAGAGCCCGGGATGGAGTGGGTTGTCTTAAAGAAGCTAACGGACACATCACCAAAATCAATCACCGACTTATCGTCAATGACGTGGTAATCCTTGAACTTCTTTGTCCGCGGGTGCTGGCCCATGAAAATCTGGGCGATGGCAATGGTCAATTCACTACCAAAGACGGGCACCTGGTGCTCGGACAGGAAATACGGCAACGCCCCCACTGCATCGGCATGACCGTGCGTGAGGAAGATACCTGCCACTTTGTCAATATTATCTTCCAAATACGTCAAGTCGGGAATGACGATGTCAATCCCCAACAAATCATTATCCGGGTATTTCAACCCAAAATCGCATACAAAAATTTGGTCGTCTACTTCGACGGCGTACATGTTCTTACCATTCTCACGTACACCCCCGAGTGCGACTACGTTAATCTTAGTCATTACTTCACCTCAGAGATTTTTCTAGGCTACCGGTATGGTAACCAATCCGTACACAAAAGCACTTATTGCCAGTCTACCACATCTCAATGTAAATAAATAATGGGCCAGACCATACTTGCTACGGATTAGTGGTAGTGACGGCCACAGACAGGGACTAGTGCCACACGTACGACGCGGTTAAACAACAATCATCCGTGCCGCGTGACATTAGTCACCCTCACCGCAAAAATTCGCGACCCACAAAAAAAGCCGCGACCCAAGGCCGTGACTTTTTAATGAAACAAATTTTAGTGACGCAGACCCAAGCTCTTGATCAGCTCGCGGTAACGAACAACGTCCTTGTTCCGCAGGTAAGCCAACAGGTTACGACGTTGACCAATCTTCTTCAACAGACCAACGTATGAGTGGTGGTCCTTCTTGTGTACGGACAAGTGGTCGTTCAAGGCCAGGATGTCAGCCGTCAATACGGCAATCTGCACTTCTGGTGAACCAGTGTCACCATCGTGACGTGCATACTGCTTAATAATTTCGTTCTTACGAGTTTGTGAAATAGCCATCGTTATTTCCACCTTTACTTAATGTTATTGCCACTAACTGAGTAGGACGCCGGTGGGCCGCCGAACCAAGTTAGGGTTCGCAATACAGCTGTTAATTCTACCCAACCCCCACCCGATTTGCAAGTTTTTACGGAATTAACGTGTAAACGTTGCAACCTTGACGGCTTTTGGGTATAATTTATTCCTGTTGAAACTAGGAGTTTGCAACTAACCAAATATAGCACCCGGAGGTGAATCAAATGCCACAGATTAAGTCCGCAAAGAAGCGCGTCATTACTCAAGAAAGTGCACGTCAGCGTAACGCAGCTCAGCGTAGCGCCCTTCGTACCACGATCAAGAAGTTTAAGACGGCTAAGGCTACCGGCGCCGATGACAGTCAGGAACTGTTCCAGGCTGCTACCCGGGCCATCGACATGGCTAAGAGCAAGGGCCTCATCCACGCTAACAAAGCAGCGCGTGACAAGTCCCGTCTTGCAGCTATTAACAACAAGTAATCAATACTTACTTAAAAAAAGGCGTCGCCCAATTGACTTGGGCGGCGCTTTTTTTCGTTACATCCCAGTGGCGTAAGGTCCGAAATAATTACTGCCGTGCATACCGTTTACCGTTGCCAGCAAATTGTAGCACGAATAATTCAAACCCTAGCTCCTTGTCAACCGTCCCCCGCTTCATGGCCGTCTCGGTCCTGACCAGCATATCATAAGCCGTAGTCAAGTCATCGTGGTCGAGTTGGCGGACCGACCGCCATGCGAGCTTAACACGATACGGGTGTACTTTCAGCGCATCCGCCGCTGCCCCCTGAGTGTACCCACGACTATTAAAAATCTGCACCTGAATTAGTAAACGAAATTGCGATTCCAACAGACTAATGAGTCTCAACGGCTCTTCCTGCTGCTGCAGTAGCTCACGGTATTGGCGTAGCGCTGAGGCCACATTACGTTGCATCACCGCACTCACCATGTCAAAGACACTGTCCGTTAGCTGTCGCGGAACCAACTGTTCCACGGCGTCAGCATCCACCGACCCCGTATTGTGGGCGTACATACTGAGTTTAGGCAAAGCCGCGACCATGGCTGAATAATCCGATTGCGTCCGGGCAATCAGAGCATCCAGGCCACCGTCCGTGATGCTGACCTGCTGTTGCGCCAAATCCGCACGAATCGTGCGCCGGGCGTCCGCCTCACTTAACGGCTTGGTTTCAACTAACGTGGCCGCCTTTTTGAGGGCTTTCACCACCCGTTTACGTGCATCTAACTTCGGGTAAGGCGCCATAAACACCAGCACCGTAGTGGTTGCGGGCTGTTGTAAGTAATCTACTAGATCGTTAATCGCAGATTCCTGTTTGGTCACGCTCCCACTGCCCGTTAAAAAGTCTGGATTATCCAACACAATCTCACGGTAATCACCGAAAAAGGGCAGCTCATCCACTTCGTTCATAATGGTGTCTAGGTCCGTCTCACGTAAGTCGTAACGTGAATAATTCATTGTCTGTTGATCTGCTGGCACAATTGCGCGTAACGCCGCTAAGGCTCGCTGATTAAGGGCCGTCTCGGTCCCCGTCACTAGGTACACCGGGCCCACCTGGCCAGAACTAATACTTTGCGTTAGTTTATCTACGTTCATTTATTCCTCACCGTATCCGTGTTAATTGCACTGCCACTCACTAACAATTTAATGCAGAAACGTGTGCACGCTGTGACTTTGCCCCGACGAGTCAACCCAAATCATCCCCGTTTGGCTCGTGACCAAAAACGGTATGCCTAGATTGTTAAAAGTGGCGACCGTCTCCGCATGGGGATGGCCGTATCGATTATTCACTCCTGCTGATGCCAACCCCAACTGCGGGTGTATGGCAGCAATAAACGCGGGGTTTGACGAAGTTTTAGAGCCATGGTGCCCCACCTTCAAAAAATCGACCGCTAAATTTTGCGGTTGTAGTTGCTCGGTTTCAACCTGTTGGTCAGCATCGCCCGTTAGCAACCAATTGCTATCACCAATCTTACCATAGAGTACCACCGAGTTACTGTTGGTATCTTCCGTCTCGTGGTTGGGCGCCACCACGTCTAACCGTAACGGTCCCACTTTCAATCGGCTGCCAGCCATAACTGTCCGTATGCGCGGCCGGCCAGCAACCTGTGCGCCAGTAATGAGTTTAGCCCCAGCTGCAGTCGGGGTAGTCACTATTTGCCGTACAGCGATGCCTTTGGTAATCACCGCGGCATCCCCCACGTGGTCAGCATCAGGATGGGTTAACACCAACATGTCCAGGTGGGTAATCCCCCGGGCCGCCAAATAATTCAGCGTGACCCGCTTTGCCGGTGGGCTACTAGTCTCCCCAAACGCGCGCCCGCCAGTATCAATCAGGACCGTAGCTTGTTTCCACGGAGCCTCAATCAGAATCGAATCGCCCTGCCCCACATCAATAATCGTCACCCGCCATTGTGGATGGATATTCACCCACATGTACATAATGAGCGTGACTAATATCGGTGTAAGCCAGCGGCGCCGGACGACGGCCCGTAAAATCAACCACAATAGCATTAGACCTGCCACCCAAGGTAAGGCAGCAAAATGCCAGTACCCCGGCAACTGACCTAACCAAATTAGTCCAGATTCAAATCTAGTCAACATCACGTTGCACGCCGGCCACAACGGGCATCCCGGCCAACACACGGCCACAATCAATACTGGCATGAGCACACGTTCAAAGACGGGCATCAAAACGCAGTTAAAGGCGAAAGTTAACGGGTGTACCCCGTACATTGCCACCAGTAGTGGTGGCATACTTACTCCGGCCATCGTTAACGCACTCCGCCAGCGGCCACGCATTGGTTGCACAACTAAAAAGAAGGTCAATAGATAAGTGAGTTGTCCACCGAGCGTCGTTAGTACACGTGGCTGCCACAATAAGTTGACCGCTAACACCGCGCAAAAAACATCCAACGTTGTTAAGTGCCACGACCACCGATCATTCAGCACCTGCAAGAAGCGCATCCAGACGGACCGCACAATCCCCGCACCGGGCGGAATAATGACCAGTAGCGTTGGTAACAATACTAGCAGACTCCAATCAACCCACTCGCGGGGAACGCGCAACCGGTCGGTCAACCAATACAACATGCCGACCAAGGCAAAGATGTGTAACCCGGAGACGGAAAAAAGGTGGATAATGCCTAACCGGCTGAAAACATCACGCATATCTGTCATCTGACCGTCCATCAAGCCCAGTATCAACGCGCGGGCATAAGTGTTCATCTTATTGGGTAGCCGATCCATACGCATTAATAGCCGGTTACGGACGCCATACAACCAGTCCACCACGCTCTTACTGTTCCGAACAGCCACCCGTAATTTCTGGCCGGGAAACCGGTAAGCCTGGTGGTACTGTGCCCACGCAAAGTCACGATAATCAAACTCGTACAAGTTACGGGGCCCGGTAATTCGTTCGGCCGGCTCCGAGCAGGTTACGGTGAGTGGGCGCGTGGCATTGTCAATTTTGCGCCCAGCCTCATCGTCTACCGTGCCCCCACCAGTGACGTATATCCCATTACTACTTTGCCCGCTAAAGTTATAGTAATGATCGCTGCCAGCCCGCCAACTAGTGGGCTGGACAACAATCACACCATTCGGAACCGTGGGATTACGTGTCCTCATGGCTTCGACACCGCCGCTCACTAATCCAAGAACACAACCTAATACGAGCCACCGCCAGCCTAAACGCCACCCCCGCCAAACGGCTACTAACAAAATAATGACGCCTAGCCAGAGCGGTCCCAGCCACAATAACTGGCAACCAATTAGTGGAACCACTACCACCACCGCCCGCTGATTCAAGGTGCACTCCCCACCATCAAGTGTGGTTCTAGGTCGGCAAAAATTTTGTCACCAATTCCGCTAATGTCCTTTAATTCATCAACGGATTTGAACCCACCATGTTGGTCACGGTAGTCAATAATATCCTGCGCCCGCTTGGGACCCACTCCGGAAATCGTTTGTAAATCGGCCAAAGTAGCGGCGTTGAGGTCAATTTGTTTGCCCACCGCATCAGCGTTAGTGGAACCGCCATTTCCGCTACCACTCACAACCGCAACGTCGCCAGTGGTACTAACCGCCTGTTCACCCTTGGCGGGAATACTTAGATTTTCTTGGTCACGGGCATAGCGCGCGAGGTTGACCTGACGTGAATCCGCGTCGTCCGTCAACCCACCCGCTGCCTGAACCACGTCGGCCCACCGGGTAGTCGTCCGCACGTGGTACAACCCGGGGTGGCGGACAGCACCCGAAATGTACACGTATCCTGCTGAACCAGTACTAGTACTGGCCGGGGTTGATATACCGCTACTTGAATGATTACTCGAAGTGGTGGTCAAACTCACAGAAGCCTGTACCGGTTTGGCGGCCTGTGTGTGACCAACCAGTTGCGCCCAAGCCCAGACGCCGAAAACCAAGATGGCTAATACACCCATCGCCGCGTACTGCCAATAATCACGTAGTAGTTGCCAAATTTTGCCCATGCTGTGCCCCCCTTGCATTAACATTTCGCAAGGAGCATGGGTTTGACTACACGGCGGGCCAAATTAATCTAACATTTTGACCAGGCCCCTACACAGACTACCCGTCACCGTACTGCGCACTACTGCAATAAAAAAGTCGCTCCCAACTGCTCCACGTCACAGTGGCTAAACAAGCTGGGGACGACCACAAAGTTATTTATGTGTGCGCAAGTAACTGATGGCCTGTTGGAGGCTCCGCACGGGTACTATTCGCATCTTGGTACCAATTTTTTTAGCGGCCCGGCGTGCCACCACGTAATTGTTAACGTAATGTGGATCCTCACGCAGCATGGCTCGCGTCGCGGGAACATCCGGCGCAAAGAAAATGGTTGCACCAGCCTTAGCGGCAGCTGACACCTTTTTATCGATGCCACCAATCGCTCCCACTTTGCCCTGCTCGTCTATCGTGCCGGTTCCCGCCACGATGCGCCCATTCCTTAAGTTATCACCGGTCACCTGCTGGTAGGTTTCCAAAGCAAAGATTAGGCCGGCGCTGGGCCCACCAATATCACCCGCATCAATGCGCACGTGGGGGGTACTCGTCACCGCGGTACGGTCGGTTAGGGTAATACCAATTCCCGCCCGGTGAGTTTGCGTTAACCGCACCAGTTTAACCGTCACGTTATGCTGCCGTCCACGGTGTGTGTAGGTTACTCGCACGCGCTCACCCACTTTGAGCCGGGCAATTGCCGCCGTGTAGCCGGATGCCCGCTGGTATTGTTGACCATTAATTTTGGTGATGACGTCGCCTGGACGCACGTGACCCTTCAACGGGGAGTTCCGTAATAATGACATTACGTAAATCCCTCGGGAATGTACCTTCACTGGCCGCCGCGCTGCACGCATTGCGGCCACAACCGCTGCGTTGGCGGCGCTCTTGATGTAGTAGCGTTGCAGGGCGTTATACTCAGCCGTCGTTGCATTGCCCATCAAGTCGGACTTGCTGTCAACCTCAGCAAAAGGTTGCCAGTGAGCCCACAGTAATATAGCGGGTGTAGCCGGGCCAATGATCGAGACGGTCATTAACCGGTAGCTGCCGGGTTGCCGGTCTTTTTTCCCCGCAACGTGGACGAACTTACTCGTGACGCTGGCTGACCCTGGGACCTCAACGTACTTACCCGTAGGCACAAATAAAAAGGCGGCCACCACCAGAGTGATAACCACCAGGGTTGTAATGAGTGTGCGTCGACGTCCATTACGCTTTTTCGTCACTGCACACTCCCCCCTAACTTGTCCCGCAAGGCCGCCGCAACGTTTGCGGGTACCATGGTGCTCACATCCCCACCAAACGACGCGACCTCCTTAATAATAGAGGAGGAAATGGCGGCGTAATCCGCTTTGGCGGGTAACAATACCGTTTGAATATCCGGGGCCAAGCGGGCATTGACGGCCGCAATGTCGTTCTCATAGCTAAAATCCTGTACGTTCCGTAACCCCCGCACGATGAACTGTGCGTGGAGCTGGCGGGCAAAGTCAACCGTCAGAGCCGCCGGTTGAGCGACCACACTCACGTTGGCTAATTGTGCGACGGCCGTCTGAATCAACGCGGTCTTTTCGTCCGCACTAAACAGTGGGCGCTTACTAGTATTAGTCATGACGGCGACCACCACCCGGTCAAACATTGTGCTCGCGCGCCGTACGGTATCCAAATGCCCGTTGGTAAACGGGTCAAAACTACCAGGGAAAATGGCCACTTTGTCCGTCATGCATCCTCAGTCCTTTCCAAGACCAAAACCTGAGCGACTTTGTAGGTCTGTAACCGGTGAATACGGTACCCGGCTATTTGCTCGGGGTACTGCACGTCCGTCCCCGTTTCCACCGCCACGGTGGCTCCAGGAACTAACAAATTCAGCTCAACAAAGCTAGCTAGTTCGGCCAACACCCGTTGCTGGGCGTACGGTGGGTCCATCATCACCAAGTCGAATTGGCGGTGATCGGCACTCAGCGCGGCACACGCTGCCTGAACGGAACGCTTCACCACCGTAAACCGGTCCTGCGCGTTAAGCAGGGCGACGTTTTGTTTAATCGTTTTGACGGCCTGGTAAGCCGAGTCGACCAAAGTGGCGTGAGCCATCCCCCGAGAAACGGCCTCAATCCCCAGGCCGCCCGTGCCAGCGTACAGGTCAAGGGCCTGACCGCCGTCAAAGTAGGGCCCAATCATATTGAAGATTGATTCCTTGACTTTGTCAGCAGTGGGCCGCGTCGTATCACCCGGCACCATGTTCAACCGCCGGCCGCGAAACTCGCCACTAACGACCCTCATGCTGTGTCTCCTCTTCGTATCCGTGCTCATTCGGGGGGAACTCGTCCTCGTACCGACGGGCATTGGGATCACCAAGCTCGCCACTAAAAGTCAAGTCCAATTCTGGTCGGTGCGAGACCTCGGCATCCTTCACAAACCGTAAGTGCTTCAGCTTGTCGACCGTTGCTTCGGCCTCGTTACCATCGACGTACAACAGGGCGTACTTTAATTTTTTAGTGGTGTACATCACCGTCCCGTAACGACGCAATTGTCGCACTTGACGCATTGAGTACAACCATACGGCAACACCCTGCCGATCCTTCACTGTCAACATAAAATCATTCCTCTAAAAATTCATCGTTATTGTGCCTGCAGTTTTGCTAATAACTGCCCCGAGGCAACCGTGTCACCACCGTTAACGTACACGTGACTGACCGTACCGTCAACTTGGGCGTGCACCACCGTTTCCATCTTCATGGCCTCCGAGACGAAGAGTTCATCACCAGCTGACACCTGGTCGCCAGCATGAACCTTCACCTCGAGAATGCGGCCACCCATTGGCGCCGCAACTTGGTGGTCATCTGCAGGATCAGCAAACTGCACGCTACCCGCAGTATGACCAACGGAATCATCCCGCACCATAATTTGCCGTTTCTGACCGTTCACCGTAAAGTATAGCATCCGCTGTCCGGCTGCGTCGGGATCACCAACAGTGTCTAGCCGCACCACGTAGGTACGCCCGGGTGCAACCGTGACGGCAGTTTGCTGACCCACGTGGAGTCCTTGGAAGAACACCGGTGTGTCCAGAGCGGTTACGGGGCCAAATTCATCCTGACGGTGACGATAATCCGCGTACACATCCGGATACAAAATTGCGCTCAGAATTTGTTGCTGCGTGGGGTGTGCCACCCCATCCTGCTGTAACTGCTGTGCCACCGCGTCAAAGTCAACCGGTGGCAACACCTCGCCCGGACGCTGTGCCAGTGGCTGTTCGCCGTGGAGCACAATCCGTTGCAGGTCCTTGGGGAAGCCAAATGGCGGCTGACCCAACTCACCACGGAAGAAGGATACCACGGACTCAGGAAAGTCGATGTGTTCGCCATCCCGTATCACGTCGGCCGGCGTCAGACCCTGCTGCAACATAAACAGTGCCATGTCACCCACAACTTTGGAACTAGGGGTCACCTTAATGAGGTCGCCGAACATATCGTTGACCTGTTCGTACATATCCATCACGGTGTTGAAGTCGTCAATCCCCATGCTCTTCGCCTGCTGCTGCAGGTTCGAGTATTGCCCACCAGGCATCTCGACCTGGTACACGCGGGTCAACGGACCACTAACATGGTTCGCAAAGTTGTTGTAGTACGGCCGCACATCCCTAAAGTAATCGTCGATGAGCTCAGCGTCTTTGATGTTCAAATCTGGCTGGCGGTCATTACCGGCCAACGCGTAGTACAGACTCTCCATGCTGGGCTGGCTGGTCGTTCCCGCTACCGCTGACTGAGCAACATCAACCACGTCCACCCCGGCCTTAGCAGCGGCCACATAAGTTGCCACCCCGTTGCCGGTAGTGTCATGGGTGTGTAGGTGAATCGGCAGGTCCACCGCGTCTTTGAGTGCACTCACCAACACGTTAGCGGCTCCGGGCGTGAGTAGCGCCGCCATGTCCTTCACGGCGATGATATCGGCCCCGGTGTTCGCCAATTCTTTGGCCAAATCAACGTAGTACTTCAAATCATACTGAGGGTGCACCGAGCTCAAAATATCGCCAGTGTAGCAGATGGTCGCTTCGGCAATTTTGCCCGTATCCTTGACGGCCTCAATGCTTGGCTGTAATTGTGGGAGCCAGTTTAAGCTGTCAAAGATACGGAAGACGTCGATACCAGTTTTAGCGGCTTCAGCAATGAACCCCTTGATAACGTTATCCGGGTAGTTTTTGTAACCCACCGCGTTACTGCCACGGAACAGCATCTGTAGTAACGTGTGCGGTAACGCCTTACGCAACGCCGCCAAACGGGCCCACGGATCCTCATCCAGGAAGCGGTAGGCAACATCGAAGGTCGCCCCACCCCACATTTCGGCCGAAAACAGGTTGGGGAGTGCCCGACCATAGTCTGGAGCCACCCGCAGCATGTCCGCCGTTCGCATCCGCGTCGCAAACAATGACTGGTGCGCATCACGGAAAGAAGTGTCGGTCATCAAAAGTCGCGGTTCATCACGCAGCCACTTGGCGACGGCACCCGCACCCTGGTCATGCAGCATTGCCACCAGGTCCGGTTGACTGGCCGACTGCTCGTCAACGTGTGCCCGGTACTGTAGCTTAGCGTAGTTGTGCTGGGGCTTGTGTTCCTGCCCAGGGAAGCCGTTAACCGTAATTTTACCGACATAACTCAACACTTGGTTAGAGACATGCCGGGGAGTATCAAAGTCGAACAACTCGGGCGACTCATCGATAAAATTGGTGGTTGCGCTCCCGCTTGTAAACGTCGGGTGCGTGATTACCTGCTCCAAAAACGGTAAGTTCGTCTTTACGCCAATAATTTTGAATTCGCGCAATACGCGCAGCATCTTGGCGCAGGCACTCTTGAAGTTGTACCCTGCTACGCTTACTTTTACCAGTAAGGAATCAAAGTAGGGCGTGATTTCAGCCCCCGCATACGCGTTACCACCATCTAGCCGCACGCCTAACCCACCCGGAGACCGGTAGGTGAGAATCGTACCGGTATCGGGCATGAAGCCGTTTTGTGCATCCTCAGTAGTGATTCGGCATTGAATCGCCGCACCGCGGAACGTCAGCTGATCCTGTTGGGGCCAACCAACATCGGTGAAAAGGTCCGCCCCTGCGGCCACCTGCAGCTGTGCCTGGACAATGTCCAAACCCGTAATGGCCTCGGTGACGGTGTGTTCAACCTGGATGCGCGGATTAACTTCAATGAAATAAAACTTATCGCCTTCCACCAGGAACTCAATGGTACCGGCATTTTCGTAGTGCATCGCGGCCATAAAGTGAGCCGCAGCCGCACAAATACGGTTGCGTAAGTCCTGTGGCAAACCAACAGCCGGCGCAATTTCAACAACTTTCTGGTTACGCCGCTGCACGGAACAATCCCGTTCAAACAGGTGTAGTAAATGACCGTGGCTATCACCCACAACCTGAACTTCAATATGTTTGGCGTTCTGGAGGTACCGTTCAACGTACATCCGATCGTCACCAAAACTAGTGCGCGCCTCGGAAGCCGCTACCGGGTAGACCTTGCTCAATTCATCATCGGAATGGACAATGCGCATTCCCTTACCGCCACCACCGCTAGCAGACTTCAGCATCAGCGGGAAGCCGTGTTTATCCGCAAACGCCTGGATTTCGGCAAAGTCGTGGGTCGGTTCGGGCGTACCAGGGATGACCGTGAGACCGTGCGCAACTGCTGCGGCTTTCGCCGCAACTTTGTCACCAAAAGTCTCCAGTAATGCGGTTTGCGGACCCACAAACGTTAATCCTGCCGCCCGGACTTTGCGGGCAAACTCGGCGTTCTCGCTCAGCAACCCGTAACCGGGATGAATGGCATCGGCACCGGACTGTTGAGCAATACGAATAATATCATCCATGTCCAAGTAGGCGGCGACGGCTTCACGCCCCTCTCCTACCTGGTAACTCTCGTCGGCCTTGAACCGGTGCAAGGACAGGCTATCCTCCGCAGCGTATATGCCCACGGTGCGTAACCCCAGTTCTTCACACGCACGGAAAATGCGAATGGCAATTTCCCCGCGGTTGGCCACCAACACCTTTTGCATCGTCGTTCCTCCTCAAAATATGTACGTGTTACCCACCAAGGGGCAACACAGTGACTACTTCACATCTAACCGCCCGTCAGCGCCAATTCCGGCTGCCCGATCGCGGCGCTCAGTCGCACTCACGTTCAGGACAATACCAATGGCCACCGACAGAATCATGAAACTGGAACCACCATAACTAACAAAGGGCAACGTCACACCCGTGATGGGCAGAACACCCAAAACACCACCCACGTTAAACGTGGTTTGAATGAACAACATCGTCGCAATCCCGTACATGAGCAACGCCTTGTACGTGGAATGCGCGCGAATCCCAACCAGCATGGTCCGCCAGACCAGGAAGAAAATCATGCCCACCACCACAATGCCGCCAAGAATACCCAGCTCTTCCGTGATGACTGACAGGATAAAATCGGTATACGGCTCAGGCAGGTACCCTAACTTGATGGTGCCGTTACCCAGGCCCACACCAAACAGGCCACCATGATTAATGGCGTACATCGAGTTGACCAGCTGTTTACCCTCAACTTTTTGCATGGCAAAGGGGTGCAGGACGGCGAGCAGCCGCCGCCCTTGGTAGTGACTCGACAGCAAACCCTGAAATTTGTTGACCAGCAGGTAATAACCACCACCCGCCAGTAGCCCGCCGACCGTCAAGAAGCCCAATCCCGTTTGCCACCTTAACCCACTAGCAAAAACCATGACGATAATGATTGACGCCAAAATAGCTGCCCCACCAGTATCTGGTTGTAAGAAAACGAGAATCAGGATAACAACCACCATGCCCAAAGGCGCGCGCAAAACCCGGGCCGAATCAATCAGTGACCGGGGGTTCAAGTTTACCTCCCGTCGCGTCAACATGTGTGCCAAATAGAGCACGATCAGTAACTTACCAATTTCTGACGGTTGAATGTTGATTGGACCAACAGGAATCCATGAACTCGCCCCGTTAATAGCAGTGGACGGGTTAACCCGCCCCTTAACGAGTAGGTACATGAGTAGGGCGATGGTAATCACCATCCCGCCACCTAGGAACCACGGTCGGCGGAGTACCCCTATTCGTAACATAAAGGTGACCGTGCAGAGTGCAAAGCCCACCAAGACAAACGCCATTTGTCGCCACATGTACGCAGTAGTACTGAGGTCGAACTGCATGTGAATATAATCACCGCTAGCAGAATACACCATGATGATACTGAATAAGCTCAGCACCACGTAGGGCGCCAGCACGTATAAATCTATGTAAGCACGTTTTGGACCCAAAACCTGGTCTCCTTTTTTAACCATAATATTAAACACAATTATAGCATACGTACCCACAGTCGGTAGCGCCGCCGCACTACCCCCAAAGCAACTCAACACGACTATTTGGCAACGACATTCCGGTTATTGTTGCAGATAGGACAAGGATTTGTTGACCTCAACCTTTGTGCCGTCAAACTTCTGTTTTATCCAGCGCTGAATGGCCGGCTCGTGGTACAACTTAACTAATTTTTTATAGGTAGCGTTGTCCTTTTGTGCTTTGGTTGTCGCCAAAATGTTGATGTTCTGCTTGGTCGAGGCGTTGGCCCGTTCGTGGTAGATTGAATCCTTCAGGACGTTCATCTTTGCCTCAAGCGCAATGGTGTTCGAAATCAACACGGCGTCAAAGTCGTCCAAATACCGCGCGGCTGAGTCCTCGTTGATTGCCTTGATGACGAGTTGTTTCGGGTTACTCGTGATATCCCGGACGGTGCCAAAGGTATTGAACCCCTTTTTCAGTTTGATTAACCCGGCCCGTTGCAACAACAATAGGTCCCGAGCACCATTAGCAGGATTGCTGGAAATTGCCACCGTCGCCCGCTGCGGTAACGACTTCACGTTGTGATATTTGTGTGAGTAGATTCCCACAGGCTCAAGGTAAGTCGTACCCAGTGCCGCCACCTTTTTCCCGTGGGTTTCCTGATTGTAGGCTTTGAAGTAGGCGTACGATTGGAATGCATTCACATCAATATCACCGTTGGCGGTCTCGTCATTCAGTTGCTTACCGATGCTAACTTCCTTAACGTCCAACTTGAGCCCCAATTTTTTGGCCTGAGGCGTGGTGGCAATATGTTTCCACGTTTGGTAATCAGAGCCAATACCACCTACCGTTACGGTGGTCAATTGACTGGCCTTACCGGAGTGACCTTGCCCGCACGCCGACAGGGTCACAACGCAACCTAGTGCTAACAAACACAATAGTCCCTTACGTATTTCTCTGAACATAATCAGTCCTCCTTATTTGTACCAGAATAACTTGAAGCGTAAAAAATCCCCCTGATGATTGCATCAATCATGCGATTATCAGGGGGACGAATTAAATTCGTGGTACCACCCACCATTTACGGCCGGAGCCGCCTCAACGGCACACCTAGACTGTGTACCCACAAAATATCGGTTGTATCCGGGTGGATCACTTACGCTGACCACCTGCTATTTGGGACCCATCTACCCGTCTTTGCCGTTACCCCGTCTCACCATCAAGGGTTCTCTGTTCAACGTACTAGTGACGGGCTCTGCCCCGCAAAGCGTTAAATTAATTTTATATATTAATTATATTAGGCTTTGATGTGGACGAGGTCAACCCTAACTGCATTGATCCTAAACAGCGTATACAAAAGGTCGCCCAGCCACAAGCCGGACGACCATTGCATTACTTATTTATTACTTGCTCGAAGCTGCCTTACGCCGCTTGTCAGCCTTTTGACGTTCACCCGTGTTCAGAATCTTCTTGCGGAGACGAACACTTTGTGGTGTAACTTCACAGTACTCATCATCGTTCAAGAATTCAATGGATTCTTCCAGAGACAAGTCCTTAGGCGTCTTGATGGCGGCGGCGTGGTCCTTCCCGGAAGCACGCGTGTTGGTCAGGTTCTTACCCTTAGTGACGTTAACGGCAATATCCGTGTCACGGGAGTTCTGGCCCACAATCATACCTTCGTAAACCTCGGTACCAGCCGGAATGAACAACTGCCCACGGTCTTCGACGGACTGCAGGGAGTACGTCGTTGCCGAACCGGCGTTGATGGAAACCAGGGCACCGTTTTGACGACCCGGGTTCCAGTTCTTGATGACCGGAGCGTACTTTTCAAAGGAGTGGTTCATGATACCGTAACCACCAGTGCTGGACAGGAATTCGGTCGAGTAACCGATCAAACCACGAGAAGGTACTAAGAAGACCATCCGTGTCTGACCATTACCTTCGTTTTCCATGTCCTTCATTTCACCCTTACGTTGAGCCATGGCATCAATAATGGCACCAGTGTACTGCTCTGGGGTGTCAATCTGTACGGATTCAAACGGTTCGGACAGTTCGCCGTCGATTTCACGGTAGATAACCTGTGGGCGACCCAACTGCAGTTCAAAGCCTTCGCGGCGCATGGACTCAACCAGGATAGACAGGTGCAGCTCACCACGACCAGAAACAACCCACTGACCTGAAGTATCCGTTGGCTCAACGCGCAGGGATACATCGGTCTGTAGCTGCTGGTTCAAACGGTCCTCAATCTTACGTGCCGTTACCTGGTCACCTTCGCGACCGGCAAATGGGCTGTCGTTAGCAGCAAAGATCATCTGCAGGGTTGGTTCGTCAATTCGCAGAATCGGCAATGCTTCTGGGTGCGCAGGATCCGTCACGGTTTCACCAACAAAGATGTCTTCCATACCGGAAACAGCAATCAAGTCCCCAGCTTTGGCTTCGTTGATCTCAATTCGCTTGAGACCGAAGAAACCAAACATCTTCGTCACGCGGAAGTTCTTAGTTGAACCGTCCTTCTTGATCAACGCAACCTGGTCACCGATCTTGATGGTACCACGGAACACGCGTCCAATACCGATACGACCAACGTAATCGTTGTAGTCCAGCATGGAAACTTGGAATTGAAGTGGTTCGTCGGAAGTGTCTTCTGGAGCAGGGATTGTCTTCACGATGGTGTCAAATACTGGCTTCATCGTGTGTTCCTGCGTAGCAACATCGGGGTCCAAACTGGACGTACCGTTGATGGCGGAGGTGTAAACAACCGGGAATTCAAGCTGACTTTCGTCGGCACCCAAGTCAATGAACAGTTCCAATACTTCATCGAGCACTTCGTCAGGACGAGCACCAGGACGGTCAATCTTGTTGATGACAACTACTGGTGTCAGGTGCTGTTCCAAAGCCTTCTTTAAAACGAAACGGGTCTGTGGCATCGTACCTTCAAAGGCATCGACAACCAGGAGCACCCCATCAACCATCTTCATGATACGTTCCACTTCACCACCGAAATCGGCGTGTCCTGGTGTATCCACGATGTTAATGGTAGTGTCGCCATATTTAACGGCAGTGTTCTTACTCAGGATGGTGATACCACGTTCCTTTTCGATGGGGTTAGTATCCATCGCGCGGTCCCCAATCTGGGTGTGCTCTGCCAAGGTATCGGATTGCTTCAACATTTCGTTAACCAACGTCGTCTTACCGTGGTCGACGTGGGCAATGATGGCAATGTTCCGAATATCATCACGTGTTTTCATGTTAACTTCCTTTCGCTTTTCGACCGTTGTGGCCTGCTTGCTCAGCCACTTAACGGCCACAGCATACAGCTAATAATTTTAGCACACCAGTCAAAACATTTCTATCTTTCTGAAATCATTTATTCATGGACGCGTGCACCACGATATTTTGGCGGCAAAGTGGCCTTATGATCGCCGCCGATCGACATGCAAACGGACGGTGTGACCGTCCGTCTGGCGAGCCGCTTGCACCGCGCGGTAGGTCGAATAATCGGCCACAGCCTCAAATTCACGGTCAATCCGCCGCTCCCCCGCCTTATCGGGCACCACTTTTTTAAACGCGTTGTATGCCGCCAACAGGTTGTCCCGGTTCACACCGTGTTCATATGCTTCTTCCACCATCTGTAGAAATGTAGTAACCGCAATTTTTTCGTCGGTCGTCCAATCCAGTTCCAGAGGGTATTCGTAATTTGCCTTCATTATTTAATCCTTACTTCCACTAATATTGTTTTCAATTGTTTTGATTTCGTCCCTAACGTGCCCGGTAATGGCCGCCCACGCTTCTTCTTCGGCCTGGGCACCTGCCACTCGCGGAAGCACCTGAGCATGGCGCTGTCCGACCACCGCCGGACGGGCTGACACATTCAGATCCTCGCCTGCATTCGTAATCAGGGTTAACGGGACGATGTCGGAGCCATCGCTAAGCAGTACCGCCACAATACGGGCCACCACGTCTGCAACGACCGCCGCGCCAATGCCCGCGACAAACTGTTGTAAGTCACGGTCCACTACCTGAATAAGGTTGGCGCTAACGTCGGTCGCATCATTTTGAACCATGCTGAGCAACGGCACCGTGGACACCGCCGCACGGCTCCAGAGCACCTGATAGTCGGATGCTGTTCCCACCACATCAACGGCCACGTTATCGACAGGTACGTTCAGCTCACGGGCAATCCGGTTCGCGGTATAAATGCTGTGTGCAGCCGTGCCTACACCCAGTACACGGTCGTTCGGCACACCAGAGAACCGTTGTGCAAAGTAGGTCATGAGGTCGTCACGGGTAGTGGCAACCAGAATGGAACCGTCAAACCCGCTGGCCATAGCCGCATTGAGGGCGTCGCGCAGGGGCCGCATATTCGCTTCCGTAACTGTATCGCCAGCATCGGCAGTGCTAACGCTGTCAAAGTCAGTAAACACCAGTAAATCGGCCGCGGCGACAACTTTGGGCGTCGCTTTACGCACAGAATTATGCCCCATACCGCCCAGAGCGACGAGGTCGTTGAACTGTTGCTCATCACTGTCATCTGGCACCGTCACGTCCAACCCATTATCTAAATGCATTAACCCGACAATGACTGCCGTGGTGGTAGTACTATGACCAAATACGACTACTGTTGGCATGTTAACACCCCTCCCCAAACGTTCATCAATAATTATACCTAAAAAATGGTCGTAACCGTTGCCCTAGGTGCGGTTAACATCGTCCTAGCCCCAATAAACCTACCGTTACCACCGGGTCGCTACCCATGATTAAATTCTTGTTACAAAGCAGGAAAGCACGCGTTTCCCGCACCCAACGCCCACGGCATAGAAAAAACCGCGTCCAAACGCGGTTTTTTAATTCATTATCGTTTTAACCGTACATCAGCTAGCCGTCCAAACCGGTTGGACAGGCCCCTGATTATACCGAAAGGCCGACTCCCGTCTAAAAAGAATCATCCTTCCGTTCAACCGCTGTACCAGCAGCCGGCCCCAGTCACTAATTGTGACCATTCCGGACCGGACACTTTCGGCCACCCAGCGATTAATGGTAATCATCGGCACCACAACCGTCCGCCGGAAGAACCCAATAACCCAGCCAAAGCCAATTAGCAGCAACTGCAAAGCTGCGTTCACCGGCAACAATTGCCGTACCGGAGCCGATTGAACTACAAGCACGTTGCCACCGTCCAGATGACGACCAATTGCGCGTGTTGTGCCCGCTACATCAGTCACCACAAACGGTAGCCGGTCACCGCGTTGTGTCAGTACCACGTCGCCGAGGACGACGTCATGTACCGCGACAACCCGTGGCAACCCTTCGCGCAGGACTACGACGGTCCGGACCCGACGTACAACCCGCTCAAAGCTCAGCCTGCTCACGAACAAACTCGTCAAAACCACCATCGTGGTCAGCCCACCTAGGCCCCAAAACCAGTCGGATAATCCCAGGCCACCGGCAACCACGGACAGCACACCCCAAAGGAGCACCATCAATGGTAACAGCCACGCCTGTCGTACCCACCCAGTATCCGGACGTAGGCCAGCTAGACGCGCACCGGTCACCTGACGACGGGTGAGACCAGTAATATTTAATTTCTGCATCACGCTTATGCCTCCTATTAATTAGGAAGACATAGCAAACAGCCGCTGCCGTCAACTCAGCCGATGTGACTGACGTCAGTTAACCAAACTCAATTGTTAGCGGCGGCACAACGCCACGTCTTCCGGGATCATCGTTATTAGCCGAATGACTAGGTTGATCAAGATTTGATGACATTATGCTCACCCCCTCATAACCGGTAGCGCACCCATCAAAAAACGTGCACTACTCCTTTTCCTACTAATTTATTGTACGCGCTCTGGGGGCGCGAGTCAATCATGCCAACAACTGCTCCACGTCCCATTATGAGTTGATTTCAGTCCGCCACAATGTGCGGGACGGCAGAGCGTCGGCCGGGCCGGTGAGCTGCGGCTTTCGTGGGGCGCTCC
>NZ_BCVS01000015.1:0-29824 GCF_001591865.1 Lacticaseibacillus pantheris DSM 15945 = JCM 12539 = NBRC 106106 | reverse complement strand
GGCAGTGGCTACTACTCCGACCCCACACGCCTCCGCTCACCGGGCCGACCGACGCGGCCGCACGCTAATGTGGTAGCGATAGCACGGGGGTTGTGACTATATCCGCGGTGGCCGGGCCGGGGTGGTGCGTTTCGCGATAACCGTTGCTAGTGCGAAGAACTCAACTCGCCACACGAGAGCGTGTTTCATTCAAATCTGCGTGACGCATGCGGCCAGCGCTAAAACCAAAAATGTTTACGCGACCCAGAACCGCTAACGCACCAGACTGTTACTTATCCCATGTGGACAAAAGTATGGTTAGTGCTCTAGTGTATGGATGGAACCCGTGGGTGGAATTGGGGACGGAGGCGTCGTGCCTGGAGACGTAATTGCTGCGACCCCGGAGCGTGCGGGTGTAGCAACCTACGGCGTAAGGCGCGTAAGCCGCATTCCCCAAGTCCACCCGCGTGTTCCCCGCCGCATACTAGTTCACCCCCCTGGTGGAATTTGCCATGTCTGGTAGAATAAGAGATAAAACGTTAAGGGGACCCGGACATGGAACCACATTTAATCATTACGGATATTGACGGCACGCTGGCGGTCGACCACCAGCACGTGTCGCCCGACACAGCGGCCGCGCTCAACCTAGCCATGGATGCGGGCAACCCGTTCTTCGTAGCTACGGGGCGGATGTACGCGCTGGCCAAGATCATCGCGGACCAGGTCAGCGACCGGGCTGGTGTGATTGGAGCCAACGGGGCCGTCTACGACTTTTCCGGTCAACGGGTACACCACCTGCTGGGCGTTGAGGCACTCACGCAAACCAACAACGTGACCACGCGCCATGGGCTGTCCGCGTTTTACTTTAGCGACGACACGGTTTACTATACGCAGACGCCGCCCACCTTTGTGGAGGCTGCCTTGCGCGTCTTCCAACCTGACGGGCTAACCGTCGGCGTTAAGCAGGTGGGCACGCTGGATAACCTCCTGAAGCGGGCTGACCGCATCACCAACGGGATTGTGATTAGCCCCCGGGACGCTGAGGGGTTGCGCCGCACTCAGGAAGAGCTGGCGGCCACTGACCTGATGCACGTCTCCGCGTCAAATCACGACAACATGGAGCTGATCCCGCGGGGAATCGATAAGTCTACGGCGGTGCAGGAGCTACAGGCAAAGACGGGGATTCCGGCTGCCCGCACCATCGTCTTTGGCGACGGCATGAACGATATCGGCATGATGAAGCAGGCCGGCATCAGTGTGGCGATGGGCAACGCGGTTTCTGCGGTGAAGGAGATTGCCGCTTACACCACGGACGACAACGAGCACGACGGTATCGCTAAATTTTTGACCGAATACTTGGGCACGAAATAAATGAGAATAGTTACGCAAAAGGGTTGACGTTTATGCGTTAACACTTTCATTTTGAGACGATTTACGCCATACTGTGACCGTTTACAAGTCCGCCAGTGGTGGGTTTGCTCTATGCGGTTTCTAATCGGTCGGTGCTTGCAAAACACCGTACTACGGGGATGCTGATGGTCGGTAAATAAGTTTAAGAATTGCGGCGGGTGGCCAATTCGTGAGCAAACGCTATTTACTTTAATGGCATTTTAATGTATTGTTTTACTATTAGATTTAGCGTAGTGACATTCTGTGACTACCGAACAAATACATATCGTCATCTTCTTAGTGGCATTATGTTTGTTTAAGTAAGCGAGGGAGCACGCACATGGCAAAATATCTTGCAAAACGAATCTTCTTTCTGATTTTAACGCTGTTCATCGTTGCGTCCATCACCTTCTTCCTAATGAAGATGTTGCCAGGGACGCCATACAACAACCCGAAAGTTACCGGGGCACAGTTGGCTGCGTTAAACAAAGCCAACGGGTTGGACAAGCCGGTTTGGTACCAGTACCTCAAGTACATGGTGGGCCTGGTTCACGGCGATATGGGTACTAGTTACCAGTTTGCCGGCCAGAGTGTTAGCCACCTGATTATTTCCCGAGTCGGACCATCCTTCCAGATTGGTGCTCAGGCGATGATCGTGGGTACGTTGCTGGGAATTCTGCTGGGTGCGATTGCCGCAATCCGCAAGAACACCTGGGTAGACTCCACGGCGACTATTTTCGCCATCCTGGGACGTTCGATTCCTAACTTCGTCTTTGCCTGCCTGCTACAATTCTGGTTGGCATACAAGTACCAGATCTTCCCAATTGCCCTGTGGGACGGGTTCAGTTCCTCCATCCTGCCAACGATTGCCCTGGCCATGGCGCCATTGGCACAGACGGCGCGGTTCATGCGGACCGAAATGGTGGACGTCCTGAACTCCGACTACATCGATTTGGCCCGGTCAAAGGGTGACTCCAAGTGGCAGGTTGTGGCTAAGCACGCCCTGCGGAACTCCATGATTCCTATCGTCACCATCATTGGACCGATGGCGGTTGACCTGATGGTTGGTTCGCTGGTTGTTGAAAACATCTTTGCTATTCCTGGTATTGGTGAACAGTTCGTCCGTTCCATCCTGACGAACGACTACCCAACCATCATGGGTCTGACCATGCTGTATAGTGTCATGCTGGTCGTCATCATCCTGGTCGTCGACATTCTCTACGGGTTCATTGACCCACGTATTCGCTTATCCGGGGAGGCAAACTAATGGCTGACTACAAAATCACCGCAGACAGTTTCAAGCCGGCGCACATTGCCAAAGAGCAACAGGAAAAGCTCGGCACCGACAACATGACGTTCATGCAGGATGCGATGCGGCGCCTGCGTCACAACAAGATGGCGATGATTTCGTTGTGGATCATCATTGCGTTCATCGTTATCTCATTGCTCAGTTTCTTCTTTTCACCGTCAAATCCTAATACCCAGCACCTGAAGTGGAACAACTTGCCACCAAAGATTGCTAACTGGAGTATTCCTGGTTTCCGTGGTTACGGTGTTTCTGCCGGCGCCAAGGTGAACGTGTACGCACAGAACAACGTGCCGAACAACGTTTGGTTTGTGCTGGGCACTGACAGCCTAGGCCGTGATATCTTTAGTCGTATCTTAGTTGGTACACGTGTATCACTGTTCATCGCCTTCATGGCTACGCTGTTCGACCTGACCATCGGTGTGGTTTACGGGCTGGTTTCCGGTTGGAAGGGCGGCATGGTTGATACCGTGCTACAGCGGATTATCGAAATCATCAGCTCCATTCCTAACCTGGTTGTTGCCATTCTGATGCTGTTGGTGTTCAAGCCAGGTCTGACTTCCATCATCATTGCCATCGGGTTTACCGGGTGGGTGACGATGGCCCGACTGGTGCGCGCGCAAACCCTGCAAATTAAGGACCAGGAATACGTCCTGGCCGCGCGAACGTTGGGTGAGTCATCCGTCAAGATCGCGATGAAGCACCTCATTCCTAACTTGAGTTCAACCATCATCATTCAGACGATGTTCACGATTCCGACGGCCATCTTCTTTGAAGCCTTCCTGAGTTACATTGGGATTGGTATTCCATCACCAACGGCTTCCCTGGGGACTTTGCTCTCTGATGGGCAGAAGAACTTCCGGTTCCTGCCGTACCAGATGGTCTACCCGGCCATCGTCATTTCCGTACTGATGATTAGTTTTAACCTGCTGGCCGATGGGCTGCGGGACGCATTTGACCCACGTACGACGCGCTAGGAGGTGAGCCTGTTGAGTAAAATTCTTGAAGTCAAAGATCTACAAATTGATTTCCACACGTACGCCGGCACGGTTCACGCCATCCGCGACGTTTCGTTTAGCTTGGAAAAAGGTGAGACGCTCGCCATCGTTGGTGAATCCGGTTCGGGTAAGTCCGTTACCCTGCGGACGTTGATGGGTTTGCTGGCTAACAACGCCGTGGTTAAAAGCGGCGAGGTTAACTTCAACGGTGAAGACGTATTGAAGAAGTCTGAAAAGGAACTGGATGCCATGCGCGGTAACGATATCGCCATGATCTTCCAGGACCCCATGACGTCTTTGGACCCAACCATGAATATCGGTAAGCAGGTGGCAGAACCGCTCCTGTTGCACAACAAGATTAGCCAGAAGGATGCCATGAAGGAAGCCGCCCGGGTGCTCGACCTGGTTGGTATTCCAAATGCGCAGAACCGGCTGAAGGATTACCCACACCAGTTCTCTGGTGGCCAACGGCAGCGGATTGTTATCGCCATTGCCATCATCAACAACCCGCAAATTCTGATTGCCGACGAGCCGACGACCGCACTGGACGTAACCATCCAGGCCCAGATTATCGACCTGTTGAAGGAATTGCAGACGAAGATTGATACCAGTATCATCTTCATCACCCATGACCTAGGGGTTGTGGCTGGGATTGCCGACCGTGTCGCCGTTATGTATGCGGGGAAGATTATCGAATACGGTACTGTGGACGAAATCTTCTACAACCCGAAGCATCCTTACACATGGGGCCTGCTGGAATCCATGCCGACTTTGGAAACCAAGAGTGACCGGTTATACGCGATTCCTGGTACGCCGCCCAGCCTAATTGATCCACCAAAGGGTGACGCGTTCGCTGCCCGGAACCAGTTTGCCCTGCAGATTGATACCGAGCAGGAACCACCATTCTTCCAGGTATCACCGACGCATGCGGCCGCAACGTGGCTGCTGCACCCGGACGCACCTAAGGTAGAATTACCACCAGAAATTCAGCGCCGCCAAGAAGTTTGGCAGCAAATGCATCCAGAAAAGGCGGGTGACTAACACATGGCAGACGAGAAAGAAAAGCTGGTGCAGGTACGTCACCTAGTACAGACCTTTAACCCCGGCAAGAAGACGGAAGTACGCGCGATTCAGGATATTTCCTTTGATATCTATCGTGGTGAAACCCTTGGCCTGGTTGGTGAATCCGGTTCTGGTAAGACCACGACAGGCCGCGCCATCATTCGGTTGTACAAGCCAACCAGTGGCGAGATTCTGTTTGATGGTAGCGACATTGCCGGGTTGCACAACGGTTCCAAGGAAATGAAGGAATTCCGGCGTGAGATGCAGATGATCTTTCAGGATCCCTACGCTTCTTTGAACCCCCGGATGAAGGTTAAGGATATCATTGCCGAAGGAATTGATATTCACCACCTGGCCAAAGACGATGACGACCGTGATGCTCAAGTGGCTAACCTGCTACAACTGGTTGGTCTGAACCCCGACCACGCCACCCGTTACCCGCACGAATTCTCTGGTGGGCAGCGGCAGCGGATTGGGATTGCCCGTGCTTTGGCCGTGCAACCGCAGTTCATCATCGCTGATGAACCGATTTCCGCGTTGGACGTTTCGATTCAGGCCCAAGTGGTCAACCTGTTGAAGAACATTCAGGATCAACGTAACCTGACGTACCTGTTCATCGCCCACGACTTGTCCATGGTGAAGTACATTTCTGACCGAATTGCCGTTATGCATTATGGCCGGATTGTCGAGCTGTCGACTGCCGATGAGGTGTACAACCACCCGTTGCACCCGTACACGCAGAGCTTGTTGTCCGCGATTCCGATTCCGGATCCGGAAGTACAGAAGCGGCGTGAGCGGATTTACTACGATGCTAGTGCCGAAAATGACGGTGCTGAGCGGAACATGGTGGAAATTACACCTGGACACTTCGTCTTTGCTTCTGATGACGAAGTGCAGGGGTATAAGGATCAGGCGGCTAAGTACGCTGCTGACGAACAGTAGTTATTTACCGTTTTAAAAAGACTTCCAGTTTGAGCTGGGGGTCTTTTTGTTTGCTTGTGAAAAATGGTGTCATCGAGTGTAAAACGACCTGTCAAGAACGATGTAACAGTCTTTTGATTGGTGGCTTGTGAAATGAGGCCGAATGAACGATGGGGTGCTAAAATTAATCCTCCACACTGCATAAACGCATAATTAAATAGTTAATGTTATCATCACTAAAAGTGTCAAGAATGATTGACATGGCGCGGTATTTATCATTTAATAAATTGGACGAACTGTATTCATTATGCAATTAGCGACAATACATACATTGGGGAATGTTTAGGTGTTAGTTTATTTACTTTGGGGGAATTACTATGACTTTACGCGGTGAGACCAAGGTTCATTACAAGATGTTCAAATCTGGCAAGAAATGGGTTGTGGCGGGGATTGCCGTGGCCGCGATGGTGCCCATGATGATGGCACCAACTGTCCTGGCACCGCTGGCACCGGTACGGGCGGCTAGTGACGGTAGTACCGATAAGAGCGCTACCGGGCTATTGAACCACTACTTTGCTAACGCCAGCTGGGGCGCGGACATCATGACCACCGCCGTTAGCGATGGCGCCTTTGTAGACGCCACGGCCAATGGCTATGGTAGCGTCACGATTGGGTCGCCTAACTACGTACAGGCCATCGACAAAGCCGGACTACGGTTAACGATTGATGGGGATACTTGGACTGTTGGGCCACGGGATAGTAGTAAAAACGTAGCATTAAATTCCGTCGTCAACGCAGTTGGTCTCCCCAGCGGCAGCGTGTTGGCCAATCCTACCGACGTTGGCAACATGATGTCTGTTTTGGCGTACCTAGAGGGCGTACCACTGAACAGCATGAATGGTGGGTCGGGTTTAACTAGTGGCTTCCCGTACACATTGATTAGTGGCGGCGAAATGACCATGACGAACAACGTTCCATTTTCGGGTAGTGCCATCGGCGGTTATAGTGCTATAGCAGCGGGTAACGTCACTCTAACCAACAATAACTCCGCGCCTACTGGTAACGTACTGGTGACTGATGGGGGAAAACTTACGGGTACGGGTGCACTGCCGGATGCGGTTGCTAACGGCATCAACAAGTATCAATTCACTACTGATTCAATAGTGGGTAAAGAGCAGGCGTTGAAGTCGGCCTCAACTGCCATTGTGAATAAGATTGTGGGTGACAACACCGCTGCCGTAGCCGCAACTGCCGGTCATAGCGAAATTGACTTAGACTTCAGCAAGGCAAAAGCAAACGACAATACTTACGTGTTTACGGTTGACGCTACGCAATTGGGCAACCGCAATAATGACTTTGTCTTCACGAATACTAACGCTTATGACGGCTATAGCAACGTTTTAATTAACGTCACTGGCGGCAGCGGTGCCACCATGACCGTTCCGGCCGTGCGGAACACGCCAGCTGGGGTTGACCAGGTGGTGTTAGCCAGCACGGATGGTACCACGTTGAATCTATCTAATGAGCAATTCAAAAACACTGGGGCCAATGTCACCGTCATCGCACCAACCTCCAATGTCATTCTGTCTGGTAGTGCTCCCATCAATGGTTTCGTTGGCGCCATCAATGGTGACGGCAGTGGTAACGGCTACGTAGCGCAGCCAACCACCAACAACTACACCGTGCAGTTTGTGGACGTGAACGATAATAAGAAAGTTGTCGGGACCACCACCGTTAGCGGTAATGCTGGCGACTCCAGCACAGTGACCGTTCCGGACGGCTGGGCGTTAGCTAGTGGGGCTTTCAGTACGGTCACGTTGACGGATACCCCGGCGACCGCAATTCAGGTTCCGGTCACGCAGGTCAAGACCGCGACCGTGACGCAGACAATCACGAGTACGGCGCAGAAATCTGCCACCGACACAACACCAGTGACGGATAACGACCAGGACGCGAACGGCAACGCCATTACCTATCCGGGCAAAGTGGCTGACTTACCGGCTGCCCAAACCCGGACCACGACCGTACAGTACACGACCGAGGGTACGGGCGACAATACCGCTGTAAACGTGCTCAGTGGTACGACTGGCAACGTCGTCTTTGCCGCTATCGAGGCGCAAAACGTGACCGGCTGGCTTGAGGACCAAAGTAGCGTTGCCAATACCTACCTCGATGAAAATGCCTTAATTAGTAAACTGAAAACTTTGGATAGCGAAAATGGCAGCGTTAGTTTTGACGCCCAGCTTATCTACTACCCATCATCAACTAGTGTGCACAAAACGCTGACCTTTACCGATCACGTTTATTTCGATTACGCTGACGATGCGGAGGGCGACTGGGATCAGTTGCCAGCTGACTTTGACCGGACCGCGACCGTGGGTTACACCGAGACAACCGACTATAACGGTACCGTTACCCGCAGCGACTTTGCGGTTGAGGACGGTGATGGACTGGACAATGTTACGGACGCCCAGATTGCCGGTTGGACAGTTGCTGGGTACACCAATAATGCGGACTTGGGCAACTTTATAACCGACGACGGCATGGTTGGCCTGCTAGAACAAAGTAACGGTGATACGCAAAGCACCAACACGCTAATCACGTACTCCGCCGCAGAGGTTGCGCTGACGGTGACCTATGTTGACGACGCTGACAACGGTGCCGTAGTGGGCGAGACCACTACTTTAACCGGATTAACCGGCAGCACGGGTACTTATCACGCCACCGCGCCAGATAAGTACGTGCTGGCTAAGACCCAAAGCAGTGCGGTTGATTACACCGTCACCCCTGACAATAGTGACAACATCACCGTGCACCTGACGCACGCTATTACACACACCGCGGCCACGACGACGCGGACCGTGAACTATACCATTGAGGGCCAAAGTAGCGCCAAGGCACCAGCCGGCGTGACCCAGACGGCAACGTGGAATGTCGCCACTGATGAGGTGACCGGTGATGCTGTATACACGCCACAATCTGGCTACGCAGTGGTACAATCACCGACCATTGACGGCTACACTGCGGATGGTGATGTGGCTGCCATCAGTTTGGCTGTCACGACTACCGCGCCGGCGAGTGCCACTACCGCGACCGTGAACTACACGGCCAACACGGAGACTCTGACCGTGCATTATGTCGATGATGTGACTGGCGCAGAGGTCTCCACGAATACGGTGGCTGGCAACATGGACGACACCGGCACTTACACCGTAGTAACGCCGGCACATTACGCCCTGGCCGATGGACAAAGTAGCAGTGTCACCTACACCTTGACGAACGACGATACTGACGACATCACGGTGCAACTGACACATGCCGTCGCGCACACCACGGCTACGACGACGCGCACCATTAACTATGTCATTGTGGATGGCGACCAAAGTAAAACGCCGGCCGCAACCGTGCAGACCGTGACGTGGGCTGTGACCACCGATGAAGTGACCGGCACGAGTTACGCGACGGCCCAAAATACCTACGGAGCAGTGACGTCCCCATTGGTTATGGGCTACACGGCTGACGGCAACGTGACCGCAGAAGTGCTGGCACCAACGTTAACTGAGCGGCTGGAAAATACCACCACGACGGTGACTTACCGTGCGGATGCCGCATCGCTGACGGTACACTATGTTGACGACGTGACCGGTGAACAGGTCACGAGTGCCACGCTCAAGGGCGTAACGGACGGCACCGGTACTTACCAAGTGACGGTTCCCGCTAAGTACGCTTTGGCGGATGATCAGGCAGATTCGTTCGGGTACACCTTTGCCGCTGATAATAACGATGACGTGACCGTGCACCTGACGCACGCCATTGCGTACGGTACGACTACCACTACACGGACGATTAACTACGTGGTTAACGGCAATGCTGACAAGAATCCGGCGAGCGTCACCCAGACACTGACGTGGAGCACGGCGACCGATGAAGTGACGGGTGCCGTAGTGGCCACGCCACAGGGTGAATACGCTGCGGTTAAGTCGCCGACGGTCCATGGTTACACGGCCGACGGTGATGTCAGTGCCGCGACCGTTGCGACCATGGCCGCAACACCGGTCAACGCACAGGACGTAACGGTGACCTACTCGGCCAACCCGGCTAGCCTGACGGTACACTACGTGGATGATGTCACCGGCGAACAGGTCACGAGCGCGACGTTAACGGGCGTAACGGACGAACCCGGTACGTACAAAGTCCAGGCACCAACGCACTTCGTCTTGGCTGACGGACAAGGCGCTGAGGTCGACTACACCTTTGCGACTGACGACAACGATGACGTGACCGTGCACCTGACGCACGCCGTTGTGCACACGACCACAACCACTACGCGGACGATTAACTACGTGGTGACGGGCCATGCTGACAAAAATCCTGCTACCGTTACGCAAACTTTGACTTGGAACGTGGCAACGGACGAAGTGACCGGCACCGCCGTTGCGACACCGCAGGGCGGATACGCCGCGGTGACCTCGCCAACGGTGCACGGTTACACCGCTAACGGCAACGTGACTGCATATAACGTGGCGGCTACGACGGACACGCCGGTAAATGCGCATAATGTCACCGTGACCTACACGGCTAACCCCGCAACTTTGACGGTTCATTATGTTGACGACGTCACCGGCGAACAGGTGACGAGCACGACGTTGGTGGGTGTCACCGACGAGTCAGGTACGTACAACGTCCAGACACCAGCGCACTACGTTTTGGCGGATGGCCAAGTTGCTGAAGTGGATTACACCTTTGGTACTACTGATGCTGACGACGTGACGGTGCACCTAACGCACGCCATCGCACACACGACCGCAACCACTACGCGGACGATTAACTATGTGGTTGATGGTAATGCCAGCAAGAATCCAGCCAGTGTCACTCAGACGCTGACTTGGAACGTGGCGACAGACGAAGTGACCGGTGCAGTCGCGGCGACGCCACAAGGCGAATACGCCGCGGTGATCTCGCCAACGGTCAACGGCTACACGGCTGACGGCAATGTGGATGCGGCCATAGTGACGGCTACCAATGCGATGCCGGTAAACGCGGCGGACGTGACCGTGACCTACACGGCTAACCCCGCTGGTTTGACGGTTCACTATGTTGACGACGTCACCGGCGAACAGGTCACGAGCGCCACACTGACCGGTGTGACGGACTAGTCTGGCACGTACAGCGTCCAGACGCCAACGCACTACGTTTTGGCGGAAGGTCAAGCCAGTGAGTTCGATTACACCTTTGCGACCAATGACAACGATAACGTGACGGTGCACTTGACGCACGCCATCGCGCACACGACCGCAACCACTACGCGAACGATTAACTATGCCTTTGCCGACGGGGATGCGACTAAAGCGCCAACTGCTGCGATCCAGACAATCACCTGGAACGTGGTCACGGACGAAGTCACCGGCGCCAGCTACGCCACCCCAACGGGCGAGTATGCGCAGGTTGACTCACCCGTAGTTACTGGGTACACGGCCGACCGCAACGTCAATGCCGAGGCCCTCGCCCCGACGACGACCGCGCGTCTAGCGAACACCAGCAAAACCGTCACTTACCACGCGAATGCGGCTAATCTGACCGTAACCTACGTGGACGACGTGACCGGTCAAACGGTCACCACGCACACCCTCACGGGGACAACGGACGCCACGGGTACCTACACGGTGGCAGCGCCGGCACATTACGTGCTTGCTGATGGTCAAAGTCGCGGTATCAACTACACCTTTGCGGCCGATAACAGCGACGCCGTAACGGTGCACCTGACCCATGCGGTCGAGCACAGTACGGCGACGACCACGCGCACGATTAACTTTGTCGTCGATGATGGCGATACTACGAAGGCACCACGGCCGGTTGTGCAGACCGTGACGTGGAACGTTGCGACTGACGCCGTTACCGGCGCGAGCGTGGCAACTGCCACCGGGACGTACGCGGGTGTGGATGCACCAACCGTTGCCGGATATACGGCTGACGGTAACGTCGCGGCCCAAACTTTGGGCGCCGTGGACACCGCCGACTTGGCTGACAGCCAGGTGACGGTGCACTACACGGCCAACGACGCTGAGCTAACGGTCACGTACGTGGACGATGTCACTGGCGACACGGTCACGACGGCCAAGCTCACGGGCAAGACTGACGGTATGGGCACGTACGCGGTGACGACTCCTGCACATTACGCGCTCGCTGACGGCCAAAGTGGCAGCGTCAATTACACCTTTGCGGCCGATGACAGCGATAACGTGACGGTCCACCTGACCCATGCGGTTGGGCACAGTACCGCCACGACCACGCGGACGGTGAACTACGTGGTGACGGGCAAAGCCGAACTGAACCCGCAGAGCGTCACCCAATCGCTGACCTGGAACGTTGCCACCGATGAAGTGACGGGTACCATTACGGCGACTCCACAGGGCGAATACGCTGGGGTAACTTCCCCAACCGTCAACGGCTATACCGCTGATGGCGACGTATCCGCGGTACGGGCGACCGCCACCACGGGGATGCCGGGTGATGCGGCCGATGTGACCGTGACCTACGCGGCTAACCCCGCCACTTTGACGGTCCGATACGTTGATGACGTCACCGGCGAGCAGGTGACGAGCGCTACGCTGACGGGCGTGACGGACGGTACGGGTACGTACAACGTGCAGGCACCGACGCACTACAGCCTGGCTGATGGACAGTCCGCTCAGGTGAGTTACACCTTTGCGGCTAACGCTACCGACGACATGACGGTGCACCTGACGCACGCGGTTAACCACACCACGGCGACAACGACGCGGACGGTGAACTACGTGGTTGATGGTGGCGACGTGACAAAGGCTCCGGCCAGCGTTGTACAGACTGTCACCTGGAACGTGGCCACTGATGCGGTCACTGGTGCGAGTGTCGCCACGCCGACTAACGGCTACGCGGCGCTGACGTCACCAGCCGTCGCGGGCTACACGGCTAGCGGCGACGTGGCAGCGATGGCACTGGGTGCAGTCGAAGCTACGCAGCTGGCGGATAGCACTACCACCGTGCACTACACGGCCGACGCGGCCACTTTGACCGTGACCTACGTGGACGATGTGACGGGCAACACCGTCACGACCGCTGTACTGAAGGGTACGACGGACGGTACGGGCACGTACAACGTGACGGTGCCCGCGCGTTACGCGTTGGCTGATGGGCAAAGTAGCAGTGTTAACTACGCCTTTTCCGCCGACGACAGCGATAACGTGACGGTCCACCTGACCCATGCGGTTGGGCACAGTACCGCCACGACCACGCGGACGATTAACTACGTGGTGAGCGGCGACACGGCGAAGGCCCCGGCTAGCGTTGTGCAGACCGTCACTTGGAACGTGACCACCGATGCGGTGACTGGCGCTAGTTACGCCACCGCGCAGGAAGCGTACGGTGCGGTTAGCGCGCCAGCGGTTGCTGGTTATACGGCTGACCATGGCACTGACGCCCAGGTTATGGGTCCGGTGGCCGTCGAGGCTTTGGCGGACACTACCACAACCGTGACGTACACGCCGAACGACGCGGACATCACGGTGACGTACGTGGACGACACGGATGGTACGACGGTTGAGTCCCAGACGCTCATTAGGCAGGTTGATGGCACGGGCACCTACACGGTGACGGTGCCAGACGGCTACCAGTTAGCGGACGGGCAAAGTCGCAGCATCAACTATGTCTTTGCAACAGATGCGAGCGATAACATGACCGTACACTTGGCCCACCACGTTACGGCGGGCACGGCCACGACGACGCGGACCATTAACTACGTGGTCGATGGTGGCGGCACCACGGGGCCAACTAGCGTGATCCAGACCGTGGTGTTCGCCACGAGTACGGACGACGTGACTGGCTTGACGACGGCGACGGCAGCGGGCAATTACGCGGCGGTGGCAACACCGACCGTGGCTGGCTACACCGCTGATACGGCACGGGTTACGGCAGCAACTCCGCAATATGCGGATGGCGATGCCGTGGTGACGGTGCACTATGCGGCCAACGCGGAACAACTGACGGTGCGTTACGTTGATGACGTGACGGGCACGACGTTAAGCACCGACACCATTACCGGTACGATGAACCAGAGCGGCGTGTACACCGTCACCGTTCCGGACAACTACGCGCTGGCGGACGGACAAAGCCGTGCGGTCAACTACCGCCTGACGGATGATGATAGTGACGACGTGACGGTCCACCTGACGCACGCCATGCAGTACGGTGACGCCACGACGACGCGGACTATTAATTACGTCACGGCTGATGGCAAAGCTGGTGTGGCACCGGCCAGCGTGACGCAAGTTGCGCACTGGCGGGTGGTCACCGACCTGGCGACTGGCGGCAGTATCGCCACGGCCACGGACGGTTACGCCGCGGTGGCCTCACCAACTTTGGCGGGTTACACGACCAGCGGCAACGTTGCAGCTGTAGAACTGGGCGCAACCAACACCGCGGCTTTGCAGGACACCAGCGTGACGGTTACGTACACGGCGGTGGCCCAACCGGATAATGGTGGCGTAACAACGCCTCCGGCCACGACGCCAGATAACGGTGGCACAACAACGCCGCCGGCCACGACACCAGATAACGGTGGCACACCAACGGCACCAGTTACAGCGCCGGTAACCACGCCGAGTGGCACCACGACAACTACCGCGACGGTACCGGTCGTACCAAACGTTGTGGCAACACCAACGACGCCGGCAGTAACACCGACAACAACGACGCCAGTTGCACCGGCTGTACAAGCTGGTAGCAGCACACCGGCCACACCGCTTGTAGCCACGAACACCGCGACGCCGATTAGTGCGGCTGGGGTCACGCCAGACGTAGCCTCCATGGCCGCCAACATTGAGCGTGAGGCTGCGGCTACGTCGGTGGCCTCGACGGCTGATGCAGCAGAACGTGACGTTACGGCCAATGTGGGCGCGGATATCACCGATGCCCTCAACGCGAACAGCACGGATGCCGTGGCCCAGCGGGCGGTAACGCCGGCCGGTGTGACCGCGACGATCCTCAACGTGGGTGAGCAGTCGCAAAACCGGATCCCTGGTGGTAGTAGCGAGTCTACCTACACCTACTTTGCCCAAAAGATTGCCGACGCCCAGACGCAGGAAGCGGTTCAGTACGAACTGTTGCTTCGGCAGTGGGACAGCGGGGTTAACAACTGGGTATTACCATCCAGCTTTGGGATTACTGTAGGGATGCAGACAACGTTGATGCAGCAGGCACTCCGGAGTTTGGATTCGGGCAACATCAGTATCAACCTCACGACCAGTCAGTTTACCGACGACACCGTGGTGCAGCGTCTGAGCAGCTTTGCGCGGAACCAGCAGGGTCAGGGTACACTGACGATTGAGCTGGCCGAGCTGCCGTCAGCCGCGCAACTAGCGAGCGTCATGCCGACCTATCATGATGGTGGGGTCAAAGTTGTACTGGGTGACGCGCAGGACGCTGATAGTAGCGATGCCGCACGTGTGGCTAGTCAACTGGACGGCTTCAAGTTTGCGCTCCAGAAGCTGCGTGCGCGCGGTGAGGACCAGCAGTGGGTCAGCGCCGCACACCAGTGGCAGGCGCTCGCACGTGACACCGGCGGGACGTTTACGCTGGAAGGCGTGGAGTCCGACGGTGACTTGCAGGTAGCCCGGCAAATGGGAATTACTAACGTGCAGGGCTTCCTGTTTGGCAAGCCGGCGCAACCAACTCAGATTGATTTTGAGTAGTTGATACGGAAATTAGGTTAAATCGAGCGGGCGCGCTATCCGTATGGGTGGCGCGCCTTTGCTTGCATAACACGACGATATTGAATTATTTATCGTGCGACATGCACATCTATTCGTCAAATTGCAGTAAAATGATGTGTAATTAGTACTATAGATTCAGCCGCTACTGGGGAGTGGGGGCGTCAGTATTAATATCAGGGGGAATAGTCTTTGAATACGTACACTTATTTTGCCCAGGCCATCGTGAACGTCGCGACTCGCAAAGTGGAAAAGTATGAGCTGCTGTTGCGTGCTTGGTCGCCTCAGACGCATGAGTGGTACCTACCGAACTCATTCGACATTTCGGTGGGGATGCAGACCCGGATGCTCAAAGAAGCGTTGAAGGATCTGGAGGTTAAGCGCGTGGGCATTAACCTCACGCCGGAACAGTTTGCGAGCCGGGGCGTGGTGCAACGGTTGGCGCGCTTTGTGGCGCAGACGCCCGAGCTCATTGAGCTGACCGTGGAACTAACGACGGCCCCGACGCTGACGGAGCTGTCGGCCATGGCGCCAGAGTACCACCAGCACGGTATTTTGATTGCGTTAGATGACGTCGGCTCCGACATTGACGATCTGGACTTGGCGGCCCAACTGGCCCCTAACGTGGATATCTTCAAGTTTGCGTTGCAAAACCTCCGTGAACAGGGGCACACCGACGATTTACTGGGGCAGATGCGTCCATGGGCCGAACTGGCGGCGCAGCATGACGTCCAGTTTACGGTTGAGGGTGTGGAAACCTATACGGACCTGCAGCTGGCACGGCAGGCGGGGGCGACGCGGGCGCAAGGGTTCTTCTTCAACCACCCGATCGCACCGCGGGAACAAAAGCAGCGCGCATTTGCACAACAAATTAGCAATTTGAACGACTTAATATAAAATGCAGACAAAACTAATATCTAGCGGCTTCGGGGGCAACCCCGAGGCCGCTTTTATTAAAGCTCAGGGTGCGGTTGCCCGGCGTGTGGCGGGCTTTGCCGGCTACTTCGTGCAACGGTGCGCGCACGGAAACGCTACCAAACCATTCCTGTTTTACTCATGTATTTCTATGGTTAACGATATATAAATGTGGCAAAAACTAGTGTTAAGTGAGAATTCGGTGTACAATAGGTTCATCTTGAAGCATAGTAGGGGGAAAACAACTATGAAAAAGAAGTCAGTGATGCTGGGAGCGATGCTGACCACGATGGTTGCCTTGTTGGCAGCCTGTGGTTCAAGCTCAAGTTCTTCTAGCAAGAAGTCATCCGTTACATACATGCAGGGTGACGTGCTGCAAACTATGGACCCAGCAATGGCAACTGATGTCATTTCTGGTCAGTCCATGACCGACGTGTACTCCGGTCTGTTCCGCTGGAACAAGACCAAGCTGGAACCAGATATGGCGGCCAAGATGCCAACCGTATCCAAGGACCAGAAGACCTACACCTTCACTTTGCGTAAGGACGCTAAGTGGAGCGATGGCAAGCAGGTGACTGCACAGGACTTCGAGTACGCGTGGAAGCGCGCCATCGATCCAAAGCAGAAGTCTGAATATGCCTACATCTTCTCTGGCATTAAGAATGCCGACGATATCATCAACGGCAAGAAGGATCCTTCGACTCTGGGTATCAAGGCCCTGAGCAAGACCAAGTTGGAAGTTCAACTCGACAAGGTTATGCCTTACTTCGAAAAGATGATTACGTTGCAGACCTTTGACCCGGTTGAAGAATCCCAGGTTAAGAAGGAAGGCTCCAAGTTCGGTACCAACGCCAACACTTTGACGTTTAACGGACCTTACAAGCTGGGCAAGTGGACTGGTTCCGAAAATACTTGGACCGAGACCAAGAACAGCAAGTACTGGAACGCCAAGAAGGTTTCCATCAAGAAGGTTAAGTACCAGGTGATCAAGGAAAACAACACCGCGTACAACCTGTACACTTCCGGCAAGGCTGATGACGTTACCGTTACTGGTGACACTGCAGCCCAGGCTAAGAACGACAAGGGTTACAAGGTTGTTAAGCAGAACGCCACTTACTACCTGGTACCAAACATGAAGAAGGTTCCAGCCTTCAAGAACCAGAAGATTCGTCAGGCTATCTCCATGTCCATCAACCGTGCCGAATTCATCAAGAAGGTTCTGGGTAATGGTTCCGTTCCATCCAAGACCGTTGTGCCAGAAGACATGATGATCAACGACAGCGGCAAGGACTTTGCTACCGACGCATCTAAGGGTGTGACGAACAGTGACTACAGCTTGAGCAAGGCTAAGACGTTGTTCAAGGAAGGTATGAAGGAAGCCGGTCTGTCCGACCTGACCTTCACCCTGCTGAGTGACGACACGGATACTGCTAAGTCCACGCTGGACTACCTGCAGTCCGCTGTTGGTAAGCTGTCTCAGGATGGCGCTAAGTTGACCGTTAAGACGAAGTCCGTACCGTTCAAGACCCGTCTGTCCCTGTCAACTGCTGGTGACTTCGACATGGCCATTGAAGCATGGTCTGCTGACTTCCCAGACGCTATCAGCTTCTTGGACATGTTCACTACTGGTAACTCCTACAACTACGGTGGTTGGACTAACAAGCAGTACGACGACCTCGTATCTGCATCTAAGGATACTGACGCTACGAACACCACGAAGCGTTGGAACGACCTGGTTAAGGCCGACCAGATTCTGGCTAAGGACTCCGGTGTCATTCCTCTGTACCAGCTGGGTGCCGCACACCTGCGCAACACTAAGTTGTCTGGTGTCACGACCAGCCCTAACGGTATGATCAACTGGGTTAAGGCTTCCGTTAAGTAAAGCTAATACCTAGACTTAAAGCGTGACCTCCGGGTTGCGCTTTTTGTGTCCCTGGGGTGAGTGCGTGGGCGCGGGCTGCACCCACTGTTGGATGAGTAGGTGCACAAAATTTGTCCACGAATCGTGAACATGATGGTGGTGTTTGTCTGTGAAACACTGTATAATTGATTAGCGTGTGGTTAAAGCAACGTAATTATCGGGAGGATTTTGGGGATGAAGAAGCGGTCCGTATTGGCGGGTTTGTGGCTCGTGTTATTAGCGGTAGTGTTGGTGGCCTGTGGTGGCCAACAACGCCGTCAGCGTACCACCGTCAACGCAATGCAGACTAGTAACCTACAATCCATGGATCCCGCCCGGGCTAGTGACCTGGTGAGTGCGCAAACCATGATGGACGTATACTCCGGCCTGTATCGCTACAGCAATAAGCAGCTACAGCCGGATATGGCGGCGCGGATGGCAACCATCTCGTCCGACCAGAAGACTTATACCTTCCACCTCCGCAAGGATGCGCGGTGGTCGGACGGCAACCGGGTGACCGCCCAGGACTTTGTCTATGCGTGGCGCCGCGCCGTTACCCCGGCCACGAAGTCACCCTACGCGTACGCGTTTGACGATATCGTCAACGCCCAGGAGGTTAGTTCGGGCAAAGTCGCGCCGCAGCAGTTGGGCGTCACGGCCGTTAACCGGATCACTTTGCGTGTGCAGTTGACGAAGGCCGTACCGTACTTTGAGAGCATGTTGACCATGGCGGTTTTCGATCCCGTTGAACGGAGCCAGGTCGCTAAGTTTGGCGACCAGTTTGGGGCCAATACGGGCACGCTCACCTTTAACGGCCCGTACCGTTTGACTAAGTGGGCGGGTAAGGGCGAGACTCGCTGGGTGGAGACCAAGAACCCCACCTACTGGAATGCGAAGACTGTCCGCATCAAACGGTTAACCTACAGCGTGGTGAAGTCGAGTCAGCGTGCACTCAAGTTGTTTAAGCGGGGCGACCTGGATGATGTGACCGTGAGTGGCGCGGCGGCTAAGACCGCGCGCAAGCTCAAGGGGTACCATACCGCCAAGCAAAATATTAGCTACTACATGGAGTTGAACCAGTCCCGCGTGCCGGCTTTGCAAAACCAGTCGGTCAGACGTGCAATTTCGATGGCGGTTAACCGCCAAGCCTTAGTCACGCGCGTGCTGGGTAATGGCTCGCAGCCTTTGTCCACCATCGTGCCGGCCGGAATGTTTTATAACGAGCACAGCGGCAACGACTTTGCGACCGCCGCGGCGGACGGTGTGGCCCAGTACAGTCAGTACGACCTACAGAAGGCCCGTCAGTTATTCAAGGCGGGGATGGCTGCGGCCGGGCAGACTAACTTAACTTTAACCGTCATGGGCGACAATACTGACAGCGCCCGCGCTACTTTGGCATACTTGCAGCGGGCATTGACCGCTCTGAGTCAGGACGGCGCTACCGTGACCGTCAAGGTTGACCCACTCAGTCTAGATGACCGCTTGGACCGGTTACGCGCGGGTGACTTCGACGTGGCCGTGTCGGCGTGGTCGGCTGACTACCCGGATCCGGTAACGTTCCTGAGCCTGTTTACTACTGGTAACAGCAATAACTACGCCGGGTGGAGCAACGCGGAGTATGACAGCCTCGTGAACGCTGCACAGACCACGGACGCGGGCAACGTCACGCGACGGTGGCGGGACCTCGTGGCAGCCGACCAGCTCCTTACGCGGGAGATGGCCACGGTGCCTTTGTACCAGGTCGGACAGGCGCGGGTGAAGCAGACTAGCCTCAAAGCCGTTTACAATAATCCCAACGGTTTGGTTAACTGGGCGACGGCTTACTACCAAAAATAATGTAATGAGAGTGGCTACCACCATTCCTGCGGGAAAGTGGTAGCCATTTTTGGCGCCAATAATGAGAGCTGCCCGCGCCTAATTGCCATGTCCGTGGTGAACAAAATCGCTAAATGAGTGCAAAATTTGAACTTTTATACTAGAATGTGACTAAAATGTGTAGACATGAAGAGAAAATGAGCGTATTATCATTTACATAAACGCACAGATGTAATCACTGTACATACATTAGGGGGCAATTATTCATGAAAAAGAAGCCACTTTTGCTTGGCTCCATGTTAACCACCATGGTGGTATTGTTGGCCGCTTGTGGGAGCAGCAGTTCTAGTTCCAGCAAGTCACAGTCAATGACCCGCATGGTGAAGGACGTTATCCAGACCATGGATCCAGCACAGGCTACCGACGTTATTTCTGGGCAGACTTTGCAGGACACCACGGCCGGCTTGCTCCGGTTCAAGGGTAAGAACTTGGAACCCGACTTGGCCAGCAAGAAGCCAACGGTCTCCAAGGACCAGAAGACCTACACCTTCACTATCCGTAAGGGCGCTAAGTGGTCTGACGGTAAGGAAATCACCGCACAGGACTTTGTTTATTCCTGGGAACGTGCGGCTGACCCAAAGACGAAGTCGGAATATTCCTACATCTTCTCTGGTATTAAGAATGCAGATGACATCATCGCCGGCAAGAAAGACCCATCAACCATGGGTGTTAAGGCCGAAGGTAAGTACAAGCTGGTCGTAACTTTGGACCGCGTTATGCCTTACTTCCAGAAGATGATCACGCTGCAAACCTTCAACCCGGTTGAAAAGTCCGTCGTGAAGAAGTACGGCAGCAAGTTCGGTACTGCATCCAAATACATCACCGCTTCCGGTCCATACAAGCTGACTAACTGGAATGGTTCCAACAACACTTGGACTGAAGTTAAGAACAAGAGTTACTGGAACGCCAAGAACGTCAAGCTCGACAAGATTAAGACGACCGTGGTTAAGGATACTTCCACCGCCGTTAACCTGTTCCAGTCCAACAAGTTGGACGACGCCGTCATTTCTGGTGACACTGCCACCCAGATGAAGAACGACAAGTCCTACAAGACGATGGTTCAGGGACGGACGACGTACCTGGAAATGGAACAGAAGAAGGTTCCAGCATTTAAGAACCAGAAGATTCGTCAGGCTCTGTCCCTGTCAATCAACCGTACTCAGTTCATCAACAAGGTTCTGGGCGATGGTTCCCGTCCGGTTTACACGATCCTGCCATACAAGTCCATGTACAACTCTGACGGCACTGACATTGCGGCTGCCGCAACGAAGGGCGTTAAGCAGTACAACGATTACGACCTGTCCAAGGCTAAGCAGCTGTTCAAGGAAGGTATGAAGGAAGCCGGTTTGACTTCATTCAGCTTCACCATCACTTCTGATGACACCGACGCCGCCAAGTCCACGACTGAATACCTGCAGAACGCCTTTGAAAAGCTGAGCTCTAGCGACGCTAAGGTTACGGTTAAGACGAAGTCCGTTCCGTTCAAGACGCGGATTACGCTGTCCGAACAGCACAACTTCGACATGGTGGTTAGTGGCTGGCAGGGTGACTTCCCTGATGCCATCAGCTTCCTCGACCTGGAAACTACGGGTAACTCTTACAACTTCGGTCAGTGGAGCAACGCTGAATACGACAAGTACGTTCAGGCATCCAAGACGACCGACGCCACGAGCACTTCCAAACGTTGGGAAGACCTGGTTAAGGCTACGCAAATCCTGGCTAAGGACAATGGGGTTATCCCTCTGTACCAGACCGGTGAAGCGCACCTGACTAACACCAAGATCAGCAACTACGATTACGGTCCAAACAACATGATTGACATGGAATCCGTCACCAAGAAGTAACGGTTCCGCACACGCAGCGTCCACCTCGGTGGGCGCTGTTTTTTTTGGTGTTGGCAACGGGTGGCGGGGGTGATTGCTTCCGGTGCGCTGGTGATGGCTGGCTACGGGCGGGTTAACCCTGCGCTCCCGCGGGGGTACGGTGTGACTGCTGAAAGGGAGACGGCTCCAGCCCGCGCAAACCCGCCGCGGTCTTCCGCCGCCACTCAAAGCCTACGGGCAAAACCGGCCCGCAGTCTCTGAGCTGGTCTCGCCGTACGTCAATAAGTGCCAGTAAGTGCTGACGCACCAACTGGCATTAATTTCCTACGGCGCTGCTGCGCATCCCCATACAGCAGCCACACCGTACCCCCGCTCCGCTCCGGGCTAACCCGCCCGTGGCCGACTACCATCAGCATACCTTCAGCAAGCAACGCAGCCGCCAGTGGCCACGCAACTGTAGAGATGTAATGCAACGTGTGTGCAAGAACCATCACGTGATTTGGACGTAGATTCGAGGCAGTCGAGAGCAATCTATTGATGTTAGGTGTGTTTGCTGAAGGAAGACGGTTGCGGCCCGCACAAATTCGTCCATGACAGGCTACCTCTAACGTAATTTCAGCAAGTATCGTATTCGTATGCGGGCGAGCAACTGAAGGTGACGGTACTCCATTGGGCGTGATAGCTTTAAAGGACATGCGATTGGTTGACTAAAATAAGTTCTCACAGCTCCGGTCATGGGCACCACCCCCTCGGCCGGAACCACCACGCCACTACGGCGACAACACCTCACCAATTACCTGCAGTCTGGCGTATACTAAGCAGTAGAACAAATCGGAGAGGAAGTTTTTTGAGATGGCTACACCAGAAATTAAGTTGCTGACCCCCGCAGAGCAGGAGCGCTTCGGCCGCCTGTACGCCTACACCGAGAGCGTGCTGGCCGCCGACCGCACCGGACATTCGCTGGACCACATTAACCGCGTACTCGCGAACGCCGTCCTGTTGCTGCACGACACTCCCGAGGCCGACGCATTGATTGTCGTTGCCGCAGCGACTTTGCATGACACCTACGACGATAAACTCGTGGAGTCCGTCCCCGCCGCCCGCCGCAAAACGGCCAGCATTTTGGCGGATACCGGATTTGACCAAAGCAGCGCCGACGCCATCCTCAGTATCATCGACCAAATGTCGTACCATTACAGCCTCGACCACGACGTTGCACTGGACCTGAACGGCCAATTGGTGCAGGATGCCGACCGGTTGGATGCCATCGGAGCTATCGGGATTGCCCGGACCTTCTACTACGGTGGCGCCCACGGGAGTCAGCTGTACGGCGGCGAGGTACGCAGTCAGCTCAGTGGTAGCGAGTACCGGCACACGAGCTCCGTTCTGAACCACTTTGATGAAAAACTCTTCAAATTGGTCGATCAACTGAACACCCCTGCAGCCCAGCGAATTGGCGCCCACCGGCAACAGGTCATGCACGACTTTGTGGATGAGTTCAAAGCCGAAGTGAATGGCGCAAAATAACAAAGCAATCTATTAAATATTGGTACCAATTCACCCTCCCAAGCGTTTACAATAATACTTAGGAGGGTGAACTATTATGGCAACGACTAACTTTGGTTATACCTACCGCGAGTTACGTCGAGCCAAGGGCTACAGTCTCAAGGCGGCGTCCGGTGCGGAAGTATCAGTACAGTTTTTATCCCAATTTGAACGGGGCGAATCCCAGATTAGTTTCGAGCGGCTGGATTCCCTGTTGCGCAACATTCACGTCAGTTTGAGTGAGTTCGTGGCGGCCGCCGGAAGCGACCACCTCAACTGGATGGATTGGTGGGCGTACCAGCTAACCGAAGCGTGGCGGTTGCGGCCAGCTGATATTGACGCGGCTGTGGCGATGGCCCCGCCGTCAGCGCAACCGGCCGTCATGGCTATTAACGGTATCGTGTTGCTCGACCAGGAGGACCAGCGGGGTGCTTTGACCGGAACGTCTTTGGCCGCCGTCACCGCGGTGCTCCGCCGTGCCGTACGCCCGGGGATGTTTAGCAATCTCGTGGCCTCGCTGGCCGCCTTTGCTTTGCCCCAGGACCTGCGCATCCAGACGGTGACGCGGTTGTTGGAGCAACCCTACGTGCGGTCGTACGCGCGGTACCTGCGGCCGTGCACGACGGCGTACGCGGTGGTGTGCCTGGCCGAGGCCGAGGTGGTGCTGGGGTCGGCGACGCTAGCGGGTGAGTGGCTGGCAAAGGTGGACCGGCAGCTACGGCCCGCAGATATGTATGAACGGTTGATGGTGCGCAAGGTGCAGGCCGGGGTGGCGTACGCACAGGGGGCGGTGCCGCAGGCCGAACGGATGCGCGACCAGGTGCTACGAGCGTGGCAAATACTGGATGACAAAGTGGAGTACCAACTATTTGCGGAGCACATAAGGGCGATGTTTGCAATGATTGGGGATGACAACCATGGTACAGCCTAGGTATGGCATCGCTTTTCGGGAGTTACGGATGGCGAACGCGGTGTCACAGCTCATGTTGGTGGACAACGACGCGGACCGTCAGGCACTGTCGCGCTTTGAGCGGGGTCGTCACGCAATTACCGTGGACCGGTTGAGCAACATGCTGGACCGGATTCCAGCGACCTATCAGGAGTATTTGCGTGTTATGGTGCCGGAGCCTAACGCCAGCTTCGAGGATTTCATGGGGCTTCGCGAGCGCATTTTGTACGGTACGGCTGGCCGGGTACGTTTGCGGATGTTGGCGGACCGGTACCGCGCCCGCTTTGATGAGACGCACGAGGAGTGGCTGGAGCACCGCGCGATTATTTTGGCGGCCTCTCCGTCGGCGCACAGGACCAGTGAGGAGGGCCAGCGGTTGCGGGGATTTCTGCGGGCGCATGGTGCGTGGAGCCATTATGAGTTTGCGTTGTTCACGTACGGGTTGACCACGGTACTGAATTTGGATGACGTAGAGCCGATGTGGTCGGGGCTGATTCAGCCGTTCGACGTCCAGACGCGGTTGGGTTACCAGAGTCAGCGGCGGCAGATTGGGGCGTTGTTGATGGTGGCGCAGTTATCGTTTGCGGACGGGCGGTTGCCGTTGATGAAGAAGGCGCTGGATGCTGTGCGTACAATACCGGCTTTGGCTGGTGGCCCGTACGAAGAGTTGCGGTTACAGGGATTAAGGGCGTTGTACATGATTCACAGTCCGGAGATGTCGACGGCGGCGGGACGGGAACGGCTGCGTGCGGTGATTGAGTTATGTGACTTTGTGCAGGCAAAGGCGGTGGCGAAGCGGCTACGGGTGGAGCTGGCAGCCAGTTTGGCGGAAGCTGAGTAGCTGATTAGTTGGTGAGACTACGGATTAGTTGAAGCTTCGGACCCGTTTCGGGTATATTATTAAGGCGACCAGTTTGGTTTCACGCCGCCTTAGCTCATGAGGTAGAGCGCAGCCGTGGTAAGGCTGAGGTGATTGGTTCAAGTCCGATAGGTGGCAGAGCAGAGCGCAAAAAGGGGCGGTCAGCAACCGTAATCTAACGACAAATAACCCATGGGACCCGCACTTGGTCCCATGGGTTATTTGTTGTTAGATGGAGGTTGTTGCCCCTTTTTGCGCGTTTCGGCAGTGGACTTTACGTAGGAAGGGCCAATGGGTAGCGGAGGAGAACCAGAATAAACTGTAGTAGTGTTTTGCTGGGCGGCAGAGTACGAGCCCGCGATTGCCCCCATGGTTTGTTTGTCGGTAGATGTTGGTTGATGACAAAAATTTTTGCATTTTTGCAGACACTGTGCAGCCACTATCAACTATTGGCGGTACAAACATGTGCTAGGTATTGGCTGTTGCCCTATACTTTTATACAATATCCACAAAATGAGGGGGTGATGCATTCTGTCAGAATCGAATAATGGTTCCAAAAAAACTAGGGTGGTTGTGCAAGTTCGGACGGATCAAGAAACTGAACAATTGGCCAGGGATGCTTTCGAATCGATGGGTATGGATCTCAGTACGGGGATTAACATATTTTTGCATCAAGTAGTCAACGATGGGGGGATGCCCTTTACGCCGAGCGCCGCCAACACTTTGCCCGAGACGCTGGCGGATGCCCTAGTGGACGTAAAGGCTGGTAGGGTTGAACACTTTGCAAATTTCGCTGACTACCTGGGTGCTATGGATAAACTGTAAACTCGTGGACAATTTGAACCAAAAAAGCCCCACCAAAATTGATCGGTAGGGTCGACGGCCTCGCACGCATAAGGTGTGATGAACTATTTTTGTTAACAGATGAAAAGTTGACCGCTGCTGTGAGGCAAAGGTACGGCGTCCACGTTATTGTAGTGCGCGCAAAGAACGAAAAAAAGATGACGCGTGAACAATCAAATTGAGAGATTTGGCGAAATTACTAAATAGAACCCGTCCAGTGAGGGCGGGTTCTAGTACGTGGGGGTTAGTACACGGGATACCCATCACACCTTATTTAGGGTAAGGATGGTGATGCCCATGCACAACCAAAAAAATTAGAAAGGTAGCACAGCTGTGGCAGTATTGTTTGTCGCCGCTGCGATTATGGTGCGGGAAATTGCTCACGCGATATTAACACTATCGCGTGCCGCACTTAATCTGGCGCAAGCATTCGCAATTGTAAAAAAAGCTAACCACCCGCACGGGTAATTAGCTTGGCCAACCGTACTAACTACGTACGCTGCGGTGTAGCAGCACCGCATACATATTATATCCCGTGCCGCATGACGGCGACAAGTCTACCCGTTCACCATAGTGCCCAGCAGTTGTTGAGCACATGTAGCACCGCCCCCACCCGCACATCATCGCTCCAGGCGTAAGCAAAGGCCATGCCGGCACCCAGGCCACAGTACGTCAGGAAGTTAATCGGATCGCCAGGGGAGTGCACTAACGCAAAGGCGATACTGCTGACAATCGCAGCGAACCAGCGGCTACTGCGAGTACGCCGCGCCGTGAACGCGTTCATGAGCATACCGCGAAAGATTAGCTCCTCGATAATGGGTGAGAACAGGCCCACCGACAGCGACATGCTCCACGGAATGCGGTTCAGGTAGCTGACCACGGCGGTCTGGTTGCTACTTTGTGGTGCAAGGTGGTGCGTCGCGGCCAGCCAGGCGGCCACCTGGACGATTACAATAATGGCCAGCCCCCCGAGCAGCGCTTGCCAGTTGCGCTTGCTCAGTAGTGGTTGCCGGTGGTCGGGCGGCGTCTGGGTTGCGGCGTAGCGGTGGTACATCCAGACGAGCACTGCAATGAAGATACCGTAACCCACAACGGTGATGGTGATGGTCACCGGCGTCTCGTGACGGCCTGACGGCAATACCAACATGTCCACCAGCTGGTACATAATGAACGCGAGCAGGAAGCCCAATACCCGTTGCGTGGTTGAAAAGTGTTTGCTCATGGACGATCCTTTCTGTTAAGGCTGAGGTTCGGCGTTGGCGGGTTCTTCGGCGGCGTGGTGTAGGTATTCGTCACCGGTGAGCCGCGTGTATAACGTTGCCGGTACGTCTTTGAGCAAAGGTGACGGGGCGTCGCGGGCCACTAGCACTAGCTCGTGCAGGGTGCGGGTGCACAGGGTGTACAGGATATCCCGGTCGCCCGGAGTGGTGTAGCTGGTCGCAGAAACGTCAAAACCGATGACGGCGTCAAACTCCAGGCCCTTGGCGAGGTACACCGGGAGGACGACGCAGCCGCGGCTGAGTTGGTGGTCGTCCTTGCTGAGCAGGGTGACGTCCACGTCGGTTTGGAGCCCCAGTGCGACTTTGCGTGCCGTCGCCGCATCCTTGGTCAGAATTGCGACGGTGGGGTGCCGCTGCAGCAGGTGGTTGACCAGCGTCGAAAGTACCGGCTGGTAGGTCCGCTGCGGCACCGTAATCAGCTGGGGCAGGACGCCCGTGCGACTGAACGCGGTGATGTCCTTGCCAGCCGGAATGAGGGCGTTCGCGAAGTCCGTGATGGGGCGCGTGGAGCGGTAGGATTTGTCGAGCGTGACGAGGCGGGGATGGAGATCCGCAAAGTCGCGCTGGAGGTCGGCCAGGTAATTTTGCCCGTCGGTGTAGTCGCCGGTGAACACGTCCTGGGCAACGTCACCCAGAAAGGTGAGCTGCGCGCGCGGAAAGGCGTGGTGCAGGTACTTCAGGGTGGCGATGCTGTAGTCCTGCATCTCGTCAACAAAGACGGACTGGATGGCGTGATTTTGGCCGCCACCAGTGAGAACGTCGCGAATCATCATCAGCGGAGCGGCGTCGTCCAGACGCAGGCGGTGCGACTCTAAGTCCAGACCGACGGCGTCACACATCGCCGACCAGGTGGCCGCGTCCACCACGGTCTGGGGGTACTGACGGAGGAAGTCGAGGTAGTTCAGGTAGGGGTCAAAGAAGTAGTCGTCGTAGAGCGCGGTGTAGACGGGCGCAAAGCGTTCGGCCACGACGGCCCGTGCGACCGCCCGCAACTCGTCGGCTCCATTTTCGAAGCGCTGGTTGCCGATATAGTGTTGTACCTGCTCCTCGTTGAGGCTGGCGAGAATGTCGTCCACCCAGTCCTGGTGCGTTTCCAGGCCAATGCGCGTGTTGAGACGCTTCATCAGGCGTTTACGGGTAGCCGCAAACTTATCGGCGAGGGTCATCTGTCGCGGGAGGCGGTCGTAAATTTTCTGGATGTTGGCGGCAGCAAAGAAGGTTTCGCCGTTGAGGTCGACGTCCACAAAGTGGGGTTCGGCATCATGCTTGGCGTAAACCCGGGCGGCGTCCATGAATGCCGCACTCTCTTTGACCCGCCGCATGGCTTTGGCGGCCTCGGGGAAGGACGATTCGTCGCGCTCAAAGCGGTCAAAGAGGGTTTCCACCTGCAGGCCGGTGAGCCGCCGGGCGAGAAATTCGACCAGGGTGGTCTGAATCATGTTCTTTTCGCCGAGGCTCGGCAGCACCTGTGAAATGTAGGTGGCGTAGAGTTTGTTGGGCGAGAACAGCACCATCTGGTTGGCGTCCAACGTGGACCGGCTGTGGTAGAGCTGGAAGGCAATCCGCTGCAGCACGGCGCTAGTTTTGCCGGACCCCGCGGCCCCCTGTACGAGCAGGAGGTCGGAACTGGTGTCACGGATGATGGTGTTCTGTTCCTGCTGAATGGTGGCGACGATGTTTTGCATGTACTCGGAACTGGCGTCGCCCAGCACTTCTTGGAGGATGGAGTCCCCGACGGTTTCGCTGGTGTCGAACATGTTGCGAATTTCGCAGTGCTCAATCTGAAATTGGCGTTTATTGTTCAAAGTCGCGTGGGCGGTGCCGACCGGCGTGTTGTAGTCGACGGGTCCGAGCGTCCCGTTGTAGTAGATGGAGGCCACGGGGGCGCGCCAATCGTACACCAGGAACTGGTTGTCGCTGTCCTGGAAGGTGCCGGTCCCGATGTACAGGGTATCGTCGGCGCCGTCCTCGGTGATGTCGATGCGGCCAAAGTAGGGTGAGTGGGCCAGGCGGGTGAGGCGGGCTTGTTCCTTTTGGAGAATTTGCTCGTTCTCGACGGCGCGGGCCACCAGTTGCTTTTGCTGCTGGACGGCGGCGTTGGTTTCCATCCGGTCGTCCACCTCGGTGATGTTGACCTTGGTGTTGTCGCCGTAGTTTTGTTCAACGTCGCGGGTTTCTGCGTGGGCCTGGTCAATTTGGTCGGCTACCACGCCGAGACGGTGGTGGAGCCGGTCAATTACGTGGTCGACGCGTCGCTGTTCGTCAGCGCGGGATGCGTTCTGCATATTGCTAGCCTCCTCTTGTACGTGCACTATGAAATGGATAGTACATTGTACTTCCCCCTGGCCGATTGTGCAAGCTTGGCGTTGGCATTGGCATTGGCGGTTGGCGGCAGCGTAGGCCGGCCCGGTGAGCTGCGGCTTACGTGGGGTACTCC
>NZ_BCVS01000014.1:0-20835 GCF_001591865.1 Lacticaseibacillus pantheris DSM 15945 = JCM 12539 = NBRC 106106 | reverse complement strand
CTCAACCTCCGCCACCACGCCAGTACGACCAGCCAATATCAACAGTCCACAAAGTCGTAGCACGCCACGGCACCCCACCGGCCATAACCGCCACTAGGGTCACCTGATTAAACGCAAATATCGGCCCCTACCCGTCGTCTTGACGTGCATGACCGATATTGTGTAGTTGTCTAGCCGTTAATCGTCGCTTGTGAGCTCGAATAGCCGCTATCTTCCTTAACGTTGTGCAGCTTGTAATACGACTCAATAATGTCGTGCGCCATCGACGTGTTCCAAGCCCCCGAAGTGGAGGTCAGGTTAGGTATGACTAGGGCAACGGCAATTTGTGGGTTCTTGGCCGGAGCAAAGGCTACCAAACTAATGGTAGTAGTTTCGACCAGCGGTGAACTCGAATCAGTAGGGTCTGAGTGGGCAAAGGTCTGTGCAGTACCAGACTTCGCGGCTACACCAGGATTCAGGTCGTTCAACGCACTAACCGTCCGGTTGCTATCAGAACCATGGACGGTCATCCACATCCCCTGCTTGACCAGGTTAACGTCCGCCTGCGTTGCCCCAATTTTGCCCAATACTTCGGGCTGCGTAGTGGACAGTACGGATTTGCTCTTACTACTCTTACTGCTGTCAGTAATCGACTGCACCAGGTACGGACGCATCCGGTAGCCATCATTGGCGACGGTGCTGACGTAATCTGCCAGCTGCATGGTTGTGTACGCATCGTAGTTCCCGTAGGACAAGTCAAGTGCGGACCCAACGGCCAGGGCACCATAACTGTTGTGGGTGGCACCCTCAAGGCCAGTGACCTCACCAGGCAGGTCAATCCCCGTCTTGATGCCCAGACCAAACTCGCCAAAGTGGCGGCGCATCTTGCTAAAGATGTCGTTGTCCATCGTTAAGTAACTGTTAGCCTCGTACTTGGCGTTACCCTCACGCATCGCCAACCGCATCATGTAGATGTTACTGGAAATTTCGAGGGCGTGATCGGCGGTTAGTGAACTGTACGCGCCAATGTTGTACCACGACTTCTTCACTGGTGTGCCCTTAAGGTAAATTGGCACATCGGGTAGTGAACTGTTGCTGGTAGTGATTACTCCGTCCTCTAAGGCCCCGAGAACCATCGCGGGCTTCACTACCGACCCCATAACAAAGGTCTGGTTAATTGTTCCCAGGGCATTTTCGGTGATGGTGTTCTTTTTAAAGTTGTGTTTGTAACCGGTCATCGCGAGCACCGCACCGGTACTAGGATTCATAACGACGGCGTACGCACCGTCAGACAAACTCGCAGCACCAGAACTAACGGCTGACTGGTAGTACTTCTTGACGATGTCGGCCACTTGCCCTTGGAACTTCGAGTCAAGCGTCAAGTTAAGGTTCTCCCCCGCCGAACCGGCATACTGCTGAACCGCGCTCGTCACACTATTATTACTATTAACGGTTACTTTGGTCTGTGACTTACTGCCCTTCAGTACGTCCTCATACTGTTTCTGCAGGTAAGACGTCCCCACGCGGTCGTTTCGGGAGTAGCCCTCAGTCAGGTATGCTGACAATGAATCTTCTGGTAACCCCTGCTTGGACGTGCTGACCGAGCCAATGATACTCAACATACTCTTGCCGTTCGGGTACGAGTTGGTCCAGTCGGTGCCCAAGTTAACGCCCGGCATGCTGGATAGGTGTTCCCCAACCTGGGCCACTTCTGTAGAAGTTACTCCGGTTTCTTTCAGGTACACCGTTGAGAATTCACTGGCGCTGTTCATTTTGTAGTAAATTGCGGCGGCCGTCTTTTGCTTGCTGCTAAGGCTAGGCATAATTTTCTTGGCGGCCTTCAGTTCCAGTTTGTACAGTTTCGTGGCACCCAATTTCAACTGGGCTTTGGTTAACTGCTTGTTAACACGCTTCAGGTTCTGCTTGTTCGCCAAGTAGTAGTCCAACTCCTGACGCTTGGTCAACGAACTAGTGTCGGCGTTAATGTACGTTGCCAGGACGGTGGCAACCTTCTCCATTTGGGCCGACGTAACCGACTCGTTCTTCGTGTAGGTAATGGCTTTGTTCGCCTTGTTGGAGACCATGACCCGCCCCTCGGAGTCGTAAATCATCCCCCGCGGCACGGTACCCTCAACCGTGGTGCTACTGCTACTATTAACCACTTCGGAAAAGGAACTGCCGTTAATAATTTGTAGGTACGCCAATTGACCCACTAGGAGGGCAAAGAGGACAAACACAAAGAAAAAAAGCAGGTTCAAGCGAAACGGTATGCGTGATTTTGGTCGTTTTGGTCGTGGTGTACGTATGTACTTCAACAGTGGCGCTCCTTCATATTTTCTGTAGTTTAGTGTAACAAAGAAACCGTGCAAACACCACGGGCCCAATTTCTGGTATGCTGTTGGTTAAACGCGGTGAACTGGGTCACTGCCACACATTATGGGGTGGCAAATACCCGAATGCCATCACCGCAAACGGAGAGGTTCCTATGCGTTGGATTAACTCAATTAAACGGCACCCACTAACAGTTGCTTTTGCCCTACCTATCATTATCATGGGTATTTATTTCTGTGCGTGCCAGCATGTGTATCCATTTGGTAATAGTAGCTTACTAACCGTGGATATGGGTCAACAGTACATTGATTTTTACGCATACTTTAGACAAACACTGCTGGGTCACCCCGGACAATTTTTTTATGCCTGGAACAAAGCGCTCGGTGGGGACATGATTGGTGTCTGGGCTTACTACTTAATGAGTCCCTTCAACCTAGTGTTAGTGCTGGTGCCTAAGTCCATGCTGGATGTTGGGATCCTCATCATGACGCTACTGAAATACGGAGCGGCGAGCCTCTCGATGGCATACTACCTCCACCGGCGCGGTCTACGGAGCTGGGTTTTACCAGCTTACGGCCTGGCATACGCCCTATCAGGGTGGATGATTGCCAACCAACTGAACCTGATGTGGTTTGACGGCGCCATCATGTTACCACTAGTAGCCGACGCGGTAGACCGATTGGTAGCCGGTCAGCCCCGCCGCTTTCCCCTGCTCTTGGCGGCCACGTTGCTGGTTAACTACTACATTGGCTACATGGTCATCTTATTCACTATTGGTTACTTCCTGTTTGCGCTCGTCCGCGACCGTTTGCACAAAGCGGCAGTTATCCGCGCCTGCCGCCGCTTTGCCCTAACCGGACTACTGGGCGCAGCCTTGGCCGCCTGTCTGTTGGTCCCTACCTTCTTCCAGATAACGCAAAGTAAGGGTACATATACCGCCACGACCGTTAACTGGCAGTTTGAGTACAACCCACTACACCTACTCAGTAAGTTGGTTGCGGGCTCATTCAACTTTGACCAGATGCCTTCCGGGTTGCCCAACATCTTTGTGGGGTCGCTGGCCACACTCGGCGCAATCATCTATTTCACCAACCGGCGGATCAACTGGCGCGAACGCGTGGCTGCGGGAACATGGACCGTCTTTTTGTTCATCTCAATGATGTTTGAACCGTTAGACCTAGTTTGGCACGGCCTGCAATTTCCCGTATGGTACCCCTACCGTTTTTCCTTTGTAGTCACCTTCTGGTTGATATTACTCGCCGCGCGGGGTTTCAAGTATCTTCCCGATGGCATTAGCCTGCCACAGATGCTCCTACTGGCATTTGTGTGCGTCGGGGCTGACCTCTATGTATGGTTTAACCTCGATAGCTTTAGTTACCTCACCAAACAACAGGTACTGCTAACTGGCCTCCTTAACCTCCTGGCCATCATTGTTCTGAGCCTCCGCGGTAATGCACACCGGGGCACCTACGTTATCATGTTATTACTCAGCATCGTCGATATGACCAGCAACGCCGCGCTGACAATGAACCAGTTGGCGTACGTCAGCCACAGTGATTACCACACGTACACTGAGGCCCTGCGCAGCGGTGTCAATACCGTGCAAAGTCGTGACAGCGGCTGGTACCGAATTGGTAAAACGGTGGGCCGGACCAAAAACGACGCCATGGAAGTAGGGTTTAACGGTACCGACCAGTTCAACTCTATGTTTGAACCCAACGTACCCACCTTTTTCGGACAGATTGGCCAAGCTGACGGCGACGGCTTTGTGGCCTACGCCAACGGTACCGAATTTACCGACGCGCTGTTAGATACCAAGTATTGGCTCACAAAACGTGCTGGTAGTACTGCCTTCCTCCCGACGGAAAGTACCCGCGAGGACGTTGCCAACTATACCGGCATCGGGCACACACAAAACTTGAACGTGTACCGCAACGATAACGCCCTAGGCATTGCCTTCGGGGCCAGTGCCAACATCCTCCAGACTAAACTAGCAACGGGATCACCGCTCACTAATCAGGAACGTATTGCCACGGGCCTTACGGGGGCCAAAACTACCATGTTTACCGCACGCCCCTTTGAATCCATCACCATGACCAACAATATTAAGTCCATGGCGGGTATTGGCGGTAGCACCTACACCGTCAAGAAAGGTGGTGCCGCAACGATTACGTACACGTTCATCGCTAACACCACCGAGCCTTACTACTTGACCGTTGACAGTTCACTGACGGATAACGCGGCCACCGTCCGCCTGAACGGCCAGCAGGTGCACCTAGCCGACTCCTTCCGCAATACGGCGGTGCTCAACGTCACACCTGCCCAGGTGAATAAAGTGAACACCATCACGATTACGCTCAACAAACAATCGCTGTTCCTGGGCAACGTTGCGTTATACCAACTGGATACAAGTGGTTTCAAACAAACGATTGACCAACTACAGAAATCGCCGCTTCACGTTACCCACCACGGTAGTAACTCGCTACGTGGCACGGTCAACATTCGTAGCAAGAACCAAGTGCTGATGACCACCATCCCCCAGGTACCCGGGTGGCACGTGCGGGTCGACGGTCGAACAGTCACCCCCAAGAAGGTACTCGGCCTATTTATGGCTATTCCTCTAACTAAGGGTCACCACACGATTAGCATGTACTACGTGCCTCCGTACCTCGTCTGGGGCATCATCATATCGCAAATCGCAGCGGCAATTACATGGTTCGCGTTCTTCCGGAACCGGCCACGGCACGCAGCCCTCCCACGCTTCAGCAAACGTCTACGTCAGCGGCCCTAACCAAACAGATAGACAAAGCAACACCCCACAACTTCTACTCCGTGTTTGAGTCGAAGTTGCGGGGTGTTGCTTCGCATTATGCTTTAGTGACCAACAATTTATTCACCGATATCGTTGGACTGTGAACTGACCTTACCGTGCTTAACGGCATACAGGGCCGCTTTGGTGCGATCATCCACCTCCAACTTGGCCAAAATATTCGACACGTGCGTTTTCACGGTCTTAAGGGTGATGAACAGTTCATCAGCGATTTGCTGGTTACTTTTCCCCTGAGCAATTAAGTCCAGGACCTCACGTTCACGACTCGTTAAATCATCGTAGAGCGCCATATCGGCCATCGCCTGGTCCTTATTCTGCAACTTATCGTTCACTTCGGGGGCAATCGTGCTCTGTCCCCGCATCGTGTTGCGGATTGCGTCCGCAATTTCCGCCGCCGTACTGGTCTTGAGTATGTACCCCGCTGCCCCTGCGGCCATCGCCGGGTAAACTAGCTCATCATCAATAAAACTAGTCAAAATGATGACACGAGCTTGCGGCCAGGATGCCAAAATTTCTTTGGTGGCCGTCACCCCGTCCATTTTGGGCATTTTGAGGTCCATGAGAATGACATCTGGTCGGTCGGCCAAGGCCTGATCGCGACCATCCGCACCGTTTTCCGCCTCGCCAATGACCTCGATATCCTGCTGAATACCCAGGTAGGACGAAATCCCTAACCGCACCATTTCGTGATCATCGACAATCAATACTTTAATCATTGCTGTCCTCCTTAACAGTCACTGGCACCCGCACCTCGACGCTCGTACCTTGGCCGGGGAAACTAATTAACTTCACCGTCCCGCCCAAGCTACGGGCACGTTCCTCAATGTTGTTCAAACCGTAGCTACCGGCATTTTCAGCGGCCGACGTATCAAAGCCGACGCCATCATCAATCATACGCAGGACGACGTTACTACCGACCGTATTCAAATACACTTCCAGCTGATTGGCCTCAGCGTGTCGTAACGTGTTGCTCAGTAGCTCCTGCACAATACGGAATAAATGGTCCTCCGTCGTCGTCGCCAGGTGCACGTCGGCAATATCCCACTTGATGTCAATATTAATCTTGGTTTGTAGTTCTTTCAACAACCCAATAATACCTTCACGTAGTGGCTTCCCAGCTAGCGAAGTCGGACGCAGGTGCAGCAGAAGCGCACGCATTTCCGATTGGGCGGCGTTAATAACACGTTCAATCGTGTCCAGTTGCTTGGTTAAACCGCTATCCGCCAATTCAGGCTGCCCATCAACCACGGCACGCATCGTCGACAATAGCATCATCGCCGCAAAGAGTTGCTGCGAAACCGAATCATGTAACTCGCGCGCAATGCGCTGACGCTCGGCCACCACCACGGCCTCTTTGCTTTCACCCTCAACCAAGTCCGGTTTCTTGCTGTACCGGGCAATCTCGCCCTGTAACCGGACAATTTGTTCCTGTAGCGCTTGGAGCAGGCGGGCATTATCCGCACCAAATATCTTCGCGTTCACAGTCAGGGCCTGATCGGTGTCCTGATCCAAAAAGTTTCGTACTAACCGGCCGAGCTCATTCGACATACGGCGCTGCGTCAATCGGACCACCAGCCAAACGCTACCGGTCACAACCAGGCCCACAGAGAATGCGGCTAGCACAACAAAAACCGCTACGGGTATGCCGCCAATGGAGTAGGTTAAGAGCCGCCAAACATACGTCAGTTTGTGGCCAACCACCACCATCCAGATCAGAATGACTTCCAGCAGAAACATTAATAACGTAATAGCGCCTAAAATGCAGGCGTAACCCTTCTTGGTCATACGGTCACCACCTCCAGGTCGCCAATCAGTGTGCTCGTAACGATGCGTAGACGGCGCGAAGCATCATCATACCCAGGAGTAGCTAAGTGAATAGTTTCGTTGGCAAGGTGGAAATCTTCCCCAGCGAAACTGACTTTACCCGTTAACGCCGAGTGATTGAGCTCAATGCCCACCCCCAGCGGCACCAATACGCGGGTGCGGCCAAAGCCCTTGCGGATAACCACAACGTTGTCGCGTTGCGGCAGAATGGTATTACCTAAGTCCACGATGGTGTCACCGGCAAGAACGGTGATGTTAGTGTCCTCCCATTCGAAAACCGAGCTACCAATCGTACTATCACCGAACCAGGGCTGTCGCCGCGGACGACCGGCGTTAGCACCAAAGCCGTGAACGGACACAAACTGTTTGTGGGTCCATGGTGTCCACTTACCGTTGCGGGCACGGCGCCGTAAGCTCAGTAGTAGCATGATTCCGCCAAAGGCAACCATCCACCAGAACGCACCATGAACGGCCACACTCACGATCACGGAAACAGCACCAAAGACCAACAGGAACGTGTGCCAGAAACCACTTTGCAACCCCCGGGCCATAGCCAATGAGACCCCACCCGCAATCAGGAAAATGAGCGTGGGCAGGTCGGCAAATAAGCTGTACCCGAGGAACAGCGCTAATATGAATTCTACAATTGCAAAAAAGTATATCCGTGAAGACATGCGGCTACCTCCTGCATACATCATACCGTAACCAGGCATATTTGCGTGGGTCCACAGACCGATTTTGTGCCCAAAAATTTGCCAACAACAAAGGCGCACCCACACGGGTACGCCTTTGTTCTAACTACGGTGCTACTTATTCAACCGCAGTAATTTTAACCTGCATGTCGCCACCAGGTGTTTGTACCGCTACGGTTTCACCCAGTTTGTGTCCAATCAGGGATTCGCCAATTGGTGACTCATTACTGATTTTGCCCGCCATCGGGTCCGCTTCAGCAGCACCCACAATCTGGTAGGTTTCCTCATCAGTCTCGCCCACTTCAACGAACGTGACTGATTTGCCCACGGACACTTCGTCCTTCGCCACGGAGTCGCTATCGATAATTTCGGCGTAACGCAACATCTGCTCCACTTGGGCGATGCGCGTTTCCAAAGATGACTGCTCGTCCTTGGCACTTTCATACTCAGAATTTTCGGATAAATCTCCAAAACTACGTGCAATCTTAATCCGGTCAATTACCTCTGGGCGCTTAACCGTCTTGAGCTGTTCCAATTCCTTTTCCAGCTTAACCTTACCGTCAGCCGTCATCGGGTACGTCTTGTCTGCCATGCTATACAACCTCTTCCTTATTTTCGCTTAAATCAAGCCACGCTGATCCAGTATCGCCTGGACCTTTGTGACCAGTAAATCAATTGCTACTTTGTTTTGCCCACCCTCAGGCACAATGAGGTCCGCATACCGCTTAGTGGGTTCCACAAATTCATGGTACATTGGCTTCACCGTGCTTTGGTACTGGTTGATAATATCATCCAGCGAGCGGCCCCGTTCAACCGTATCACGTTTGATCCGTCGTAACACCCGAATATCATCATCCGTATCCACGAAGATTTTAATATCCATCAACTCGCGTAACTCTTTTTCCGCGAGAATCAGAATTCCCTCCAGAATAATAACGTCCGTAGGCTCCACGTGAATCGTGTCACTGGTGCGGTTATGGTCAGTATAGTCGTACACCGGCTTTTCAATCGCCTGGCGGTGCAACAACCGCTCAATGTCGGCTACCAGCAGGTCGTTATCAAAGGCGAGCGGGTGATCATAGTTAATCAGTTTCCGCTGAGCAAAGGGTAAATCGCTGTGCTTGTAGTACGAGTCCTGCGCGATTAACGTGACTGAACGGGTTGCCTCAAAATGATCAAAAATCTCGTGGGCAACACTTGTTTTACCGGAGGCCGACCCCCCGGTGATGCCAATAACAATGGGCTTCTGTTGTTCCATTACTTTCCATCCCCACTAAAAGTTACTACTACTGGTTGTCGCTACCAATGGCCGCAATGTTGGCGTCCTGTTCTGCCAAAGTCCGGGCATACAGAATCTTACCGGTCTTGAGGTTAGCCACAAAGTAGAGGTAACCCGCGCTCCGGTCGGACGGATTCAACACCGCCTGCACTGATTGTAGACTCGGTTGGTTGAACGGTCCAGGGCCAAAGCCCGCGTTCTTATACAAGTTGTACGGCGATTTAACCGCCGTATCCTTGTTGGTTAAGTGGGTCTTGTGCGTGTTAAGGGCGTACATCACCGTGATGTCGGACTGCAGTGGCATGTCAGCGTCAATCCGGTTAAAGAAGACACCAGCAATCTTGCGGCGACTGGCTTCGGTCACACCCTCCCGCTCAACAATGGATGCTAGGGTCAACACGTGTTGGACAGTCAAGTCCTGCTTCTTAATGTTACTGTAGTACGGCTGCAGCACCGAGTTGGTTTTAGCAACCATCTGCGTGACCAGCTCTTTCATGGTTTCGCCAGAACTAACCGAATACGTCGCCGGGAACAAGTAGCCTTCCAGGTGGTAACGGACGTTCTTGGACTTTGCGGCGGAACCGAGCAGCTCTGGGTACTTCTTTGCCAATTGATTGAAGAAAGTATCATCCTTCATTAAGGCCATGAAGCTCTTTTTCGACAAGTTACCATTCTTCTTGGTGTACTTGTCCATCGAGCTAGCAATCGTCTCGACAGTTTCACCTTCACGAACCAGTACCTGCGTACCGTCATTACTGCCCTTACCCATGAGGGTGGTAACCACGTGCTTCAGGTCCATGGACTTGGCCACTTGGAACGTCCCGGCCTGAAACTCGCTGTAACTGTTAATCTTGGCGTACAGCGCGAAAACCGTGGCACTCTTAATAACACCCTTGTTGGCTAAGGCTTCACCAATTTGTTTGGTGCTAGCACCGCTGTTAATTTTGACGCTCACCGCTTTACTTGAATGCGGATCCACCGCCTCCAGCGAAGTCGTGACGTACCGGTAGCCCATAAATCCGGTAACGGCAACCAAAGCCACTACAATGCCAATTACCCACCAAACAATATGGTGAACGAGGTGGTTTTGAGCGTCCCGAAACGACCGTTTATCCAACGACGTTCCGGGGATTTTTTCATGATCTTGTTGCGAACCAGCCACAATGAAACCTCCGTCAACGATAATTATCTAGGCCATTATATTAGAAACGGGCCTAAAAAGCGATAGTCACTACCGAATTTTAGCGTTTACTTCGGTTTCAAGGGCGTCGACCACCGCGGCCATGGCCTTTTCAACCGTGTCCTCGGTCAGCGTGTCATCGTCCCGCCGGAAGGTCAGTGTGTATGCAAGACTCCGAGTTGCTGGTGGCAACTTGGGTCCGGCGTAAACATCGAACAGGTGCACGTCGCGCAAATACTGACCCGCATGCGCACGAATAACGTCTTCCACCGCGGCACTAGTAGTCGTGATGTCAACAAGCAGCGCAACGTCCCGCGTCATGGATGGGAACTTTGGAGCGGGTGCGACGATCTTGTCTGCGCGACCGGCTGCCAATAGTGGCTCCAGGTTAAGTTCAAAGACGAACGTCTCGGGCAGGTTGTTATCAGCCTCGTACTGCGGGTGTAGCCGACCTAGTAAACCAACACGCTGGTCCGCCAGCATGATGTATGCTGACTGCCCGGGGTGCATGCTGCTAGGTAGTTCATCAGTTGTGTACTCGACCGGCGTATCAAGGTTGTAGTCATCCAGTAGCATGGCAACAATACCCTTAGTGGTATAGAAGTCGACTGGCTGAGCCTTTTGGTTCCACTCTTTGTTTGCAAAGTTGCCTGACAGAACGCCGGCAACGTAATTGTGCTCATCGGGACGGTGTTGACCATTGGCACGGATAAATACACGGCCCTGTTCATACAGAGCGATGTCATTTTCCTTACGTGCGGCGTTATAACGGACGGCATCCAGCAGCCCCGTCAGCATGTTGGCACGCAATTCCTGGTGGTCAACGGTCATGGGCCAAGCTAGCTTGGTCGTTGCGTTGTTTTCCAAAGCAAATTCGTTGGCCTGATCCTCGCCACGCAACGAGTACGTAATGGCCTGGTCCATCCCCGCCCCCTGAAGCAACGTCCGGTTACGCCGGAGCCGCCGCTGCACTGGTGTCAGCGTGCCAACCGTCATTGTGGCAGTTGGTAGCGTTGCTGGCAGGTTGTCGTAGCCGTAAATGCGGGCAACTTCCTCAATGAGGTCCGGTACGATGAAGATATCCCAGCGTCGCGCCGGAACCGAGACCGTCATCTGGTCGCCATCGCCGGTTACACCAAAGCCGAGGCGGTCAAAAATCCCGCGAACAGTCACCGCATCTAGGTCAGTGCCCAGAACGTGGTTAATTTGGTCAGTTGTGATGTCAATCACTGTTGGCGCGCCACTCACGCTAGTAGCGGTTGCAATTCCGCTAGCAACCGTCCCACCACCGAGTTCTGCCGCCATGCGTGCAGCCGTATCAAGGGCGGTAATGATGTTCGATTCATCAATCCCCTTTTCAAAGCGGGAGCTGGCCTGACTACGCAAATCATAACGTTGGGCGGTCTTACGAATGCTGGTCCGGTTGAACACGGCGGATTCGAAAACGATGCTGGTAGTGCTATCGGTAATCTCCGAGTTCAATCCCCCCATCACACCTGCGAGCGCAATGGGCACAGTGCCGTTACTAATCACAATATCGTCGGTCGTTAAGGTACGCTCAGTTCCGTCGAGGGTCGTGAGCCCTTCACCAGCTGCGGCCCGCCGTACGTGGACGGTACCATCACCGACTTTGTCGTAATCAAAGGCGTGCATTGGCTGGCCGAAGTACAACATGATGTAGTTCGTAATGTCCACAATGTTGTTCAGAGGACGGATGCCAGCGTTCCACAAGCGCCGCTGCAACCACAGTGGGCTTTCCTGCACGTGCACACCAGTTACTACCCGTAAGTTGTAACTCGGCGCATCGTCAGGGTCGTCGACGCTCACCTGCAGGAAGTCACCCACCGGCTTGCCCGTCTCAACAACGGGCTGATCATCAAAGTGTGGCTTGTTTCCGTAGGTAGCGCCAACTTCCCAGGCAACTCCCCGCATCCCCAAGGCATCCGCACGGTTAGGCGTAATGTCAAAGTCGAGGATGGCATCGTGCATGCCCAGCACCGCCATGGCGTCAGTGCCCGGCTTGATGGCTTCGTTAAACACGTAGATTCCATCAGCGTACTTCTTAGGGGAGACGCTATCGCTAAAGCCAATTTCCTGGAGCGCACAAATCATGCCATCACTAATCTCGCCACGGAGCTTGCCACGCTTAATTTTTTCGTTGTTAGCAATCCGGGCGCCAGGCAACGCCACAATGACGGTCTGCCCCGCAGCAACGTTAGGTGCACCACAGACAATTTGCCGTAACTCGTCTTCGCCAGTATCCACCATGCAAACGTGCATGTGATCGGAGTTCGGGTGCATCTTCATGCTTTCGATGTGGCCGATGACAATCTTCTTCTTACCCTCGTCGCGACGCGTTACGCTCGGCACCTCGATACCCGTGCGCGAAACCTTATCCGCTAACTCTTCAGGGCCAACGGGCACATCAACTAATTCTGTTAACCAATCGTATGAAACATCCATGAATTAACCCTCCGTCTTGAACTGGTGCAGGAACCGTAAATCATCAGTGTAGAAGCTACGAATGTCATCAACACCGTACTTCAGCATGGCCAAACGGTCTGGGCCCACACCAAAGGCAAAGCCGCCGTAGACATCGCTGTCAACACCCGCTGACCGCAACACGTTCGGGTGCACCATACCAGCGCCTAGCACTTCGATCCAGCCGCTGTACTTGCAGACGGCACAGCCCTTACCACCACAGCGGAAGCAAGAAATATCAACTTCGACACTTGGTTCCGTAAACGGGAAGTAGCTGGGACGCAACCGAATTTCACGCTCGGCGCCAAAGACGTGGCGTGCCATCGCCAGCAGCGTGCCTTTGAGGTCGGCCATCGTGATGTGCTTATCGACTACCAGCCCCTCCATCTGGTGGAACTGGTGGCTGTGCGTAGCGTCATCCGTGTCGCGACGGTAGACGCGGCCTGGACTGATTTCCTTGAGCGGGCCTTTGCTGAAATCATGACTCTCCAGCGTCCGGGCCTGTACGGCACTGGTCTGTGTCCGCATCAGTAGGTCGTGCCCTAAATAGAAAGTGTCCTGCATGTCACGAGCGGGGTGATCGGGCGGAATGTTCAACTTCTCAAAGTTGTACTTGTCCTCTTCCACTTCGTAACCGTCAACTACCTGATAACCCATCCCCATGAACAGGTCCTCCAGGTCGTCGATGATCTGTTCAATCACGTGGGCCGTACCCCGACGAACTGGTGTGCCAGGCAGAGTGACGTCAACCGTTTCCATTGCAATTTTGTGAGCAGTCATTTCCTGCTCGATGTCGTGACGCTGATTTTCAATGGCTGTCTTTAACTCGTCACGCACCTTGTTGGCAAACTCGCCCACTTGAGGCCGCTCTTCCGGTGCGAGGTCCCGCATCCCACGCAACACTTCCGTAATCGGTCCCTTTTTACCCAATAACTTCACCCTGATTTGGTTCAATTCCTCCAAATCGGATGTCTTCATAATGCGGCCGCGATTTTCATCAGCCAGCTGCTCTAACTTATCCCGTAAACTCATGACGCTGCTCCCTTCTGTTACTCTCAATGTTTCGACACTCGATGAACCGTATTGGACGGAGGGGTGGTGGCGGGGAATGACTGCATGGATTCCTCACTATCCCGGCTTACTGAAACGAGCTGCGCAGGCCAGAAGACGCCGCATAAGCAACTCTGACCAAAAGGCCAAAACCGGTATCACCGCGGCTAAGACCGAGAATGCTACTATGCTCCCGCGCTACTCGTGCATATTGAGACGAGCTGCGCAGGCCAGAAAGCGACGTATAAGCAACTCTGACTAAACGGCCAAAACCGGTATCACCGCGGCTAAGACCGAGAATGCTACTATGCTCCCGCGCTACTCATGCGTATTGAGACGAGCTGCGCAGGCCAGAAAGCGACGTATAAGCTATTAGCACCAAAAGGCCAAGTGCGGGCCTTTCGGCGCTAGTAACTTATACTATGCTTTCTAAACGGCCTGCTCCGCTCTCTACAAAAAACGCCCCTAACCGTCAATACGGTTAGGGACGACATCGGCCGCGGTACCACCCTAGTTCACGGATATAAACATACCCGTACACTCAATCAGTGGGATAACGGCCCTCTCCGGGACTTACCGCCGTAGCTAATAAGCCAACTCAGAAAATGAATACAACTAGTCTTAACTGAGGAGCCTTCCAGTCGCTGGACTCCACTTCCTGACAGTCGCCACTAATTGCGTTTCCTTCAACGTCTTTGTGTCAATCTGTCATTAGTGTAACGGTCTTAGGCAATGGCGTCAACACATTCCTCGTCGGTCAACCACTCGTCACCCCAAGCATGCGCCGCCGTCAACACCTGATTGAGCCCCTGGCCCTTGTCGGTCAGTTGGTACTCAATCAAAGATGAGTTGGGATGCGTCACACGGTCAACAATACCCTCGCCCTCAAGCTCCTTCAAGCGTTCAACCAATACGCGGTCCGAACACTTAGGAATTGAGCCGGCAATGTCCTTAAAACGGTGTGGGCCGTCAATTAAAACCTCGAGAATTAAACCGTTCCACTTCTTTCCCAAGATAGAAAAAGTCTTCTGGAAATGTGGGCATAAGTCCTTACTCGTTTTGTCCTGCGTACAATTAACTGTTTTCACCGTTGCCATAATAATCCCCTCACAATGTCATAGAAAGAGCCCGTTCTAAACGTGCTTATTTATTGTTAGTATACCGCAAAGGCGAAAAAGTGCAAGCAAAATTATCAAAATGGCAAATAGTGGGCCTGGCTCACGGACAACCGTGTCCAGTGGCCATATAAAGAAAGCATCCACAATCCCTGCGCAAGCGGGAGTGTGGATGCCAAAAAACAATATTCATCTAAACCTATTCGTCGCGGTGCTGCTTACCCGCGTTCCGTGCGCGTAGCTCCTCAGCAGTCGGTCCGGTAGTTGAATCATCGTCCTGAGTGGTTGGCTTAGCCACACCCATACTTTGCATTGCCCCCATCGCTGACGGCATCGGAGCACGGCTCGTAATGGAGCCATCCGCGTTGAACATGTCGGGCGTCACCACCTCGACCGGCGGATTGTCGGCCATCTCCGCATCCATCCGCTTCCGAATCGACGGCAACATCACGTACGTCACGATTAGCTGTTGAATCAGGATGATAATCCCCGTCCCCAGGAAGTATAGTCCCAAACCAGCCGGCGAAATGATACTGATGAAGAACGTGAACATCGGTGATAACCACATCGACGTCTGCATGGTCTTCCGTTGCTCGGGCGTAGATCCCTGTAGCATCAGGTAGCCCTGCAGTACGTACAGCAAAGTAGCGATGATGGTGACCGGCAGGTTTGTGTGCCCCAAAGCAATGCCCAAGAACTTGGCGTTCGCAATATCCTTGGAGTACGCCACGGCCTGGTACAAACCTGAGATAATCGGCAACTGTACCAACATCATTAGGCAACCCATCTGGGGAATCATGCTACTACCGTTCTTCTTGTAGACGTCCTGCATCAAACCGTTGATTTGCATGGTCGTCGTCTGGTCCTGCGACATCTTGGCCGCCTTTTGGAGTAGCGACAACTGCGGCTGCAACACCCGCGTCTTTTCTTGCTGTTCCGTCATGTTACGCTGTTGCCGCAACATGAATGGCATCAGCACCAACCGCACGACCAGGGTGATTAACAGGATTGCCCAACCATAACCACTGGACGTCCCCAAAACGTGGGCAATACTGTCCAGTAGGTGCGAAATTGGGGTTGATACGTACTTGTACAGCGACCCGTAAAAGAACCCGGTTGGGGGTGTACGGGTCACAATCCCAGACTTGGAGACATGCTGGGTGCTATTACTACAAGCAGCCAATACCAGCGCCAAAGTCGTTAAACCCGCGCCCATACCGAAACGTTTGAACTTCGTATTCATTAATAGTAATCCCTTCAACTAGTGATATCGTTGTCCACTATACGCGAACTGCCCGCACCTATCAATATACAACGTTAAATCCGTTGTATTCCGGCACCGATTTCATTGGTGTTTCTTCATATGTAGACACACGGGCAAATTGGGATGGTCCTTGCTTGATTGCCTCACGGAATGCGCTCATCTGTGTGTCGGTACCAACGGCATGAATCAGCACGGACCCATCCGACTGGTTACGCACATCACCACGGATTGCCATTCTGTCCGCCAACATCTGTGTGGTCGCGCGAAAACCCACGCCCTGCACCCGTCCGTTAACCCTAATTGTATAGGCTGTATCTGCCATCGAAATGTCCCCTTCCTGAATGCGAACACGCAACAATCGCTCACGTGCACGCACACTGTACAACCATTCTACCACGGCCCAACGTGATGGCGTGCATTAAGCGGCGGAACAGGAAACGCCCCTTTGCGTTTGTTTATCGTCACCGCCAGAAAAATAATCCGTGCGGTGTCACGTGCCAGCGCTTATTACGTCCGGTATGTGGTACAATCCTTGCAATGGGGGGTATTCCAATGGAAACCATTATTTCACCAAAAAACGACAAAATTAAGCGGGCAAAGAAGCTCACCCGCCGTAAGTACCAAAAGGACTATGACCGTTACCTGCTGGAGGGACCACACCTTGTACGTGAGGCCATCGCCAGCGGTGCATTACCGGAAACACTGTTTGTGACTAGCAAATACATGCACGAGCAAGCAGTCCGTGACTTCTACGACCAAACCATCGAAATTAGCAGCGAGGTCGCGCAGCACCTGGCCGAGACGCCCACACCACAGGGGATGTTTGCGGTGATGCCGTTGCCGCACGAAGAGTTGCCAACGGACCTAAACGGCAGCTTTTTACTGCTGGATGCCATTCAGGACCCTGGCAATGTGGGCACGATGGTACGGACTGCCGACGCGGCTGGCATCGACACCGTTGTCCTCGGCAACGGAACGGCCGACGCCTATTCGCCCAAAGTTTTGCGGGCAATGCAGGGTAGCCAGTTCCACGTACGCGTAGTGAGTGCCAACCTCAACCACCTGTTACCACAACTCAAAGCCGCTGGCGTACCGGTCTTCGGCACCGAGCTCAATGACCAGGCACTGCCATATACTGACGTCGCACCGACCACCAACTTTGCCCTTGTTATGGGTAATGAAGGCAACGGCATGGATCCAGAGTTGCTGGCGCAGACAGACCAGAACCTATACATCCCCATGCGTGGTCGCGCCGAGTCGCTCAATGTGGGCGTTGCTGCGGGCGTGGTATTGTTCCACCTCCTCGCGTAAACGGAGAATCATTATGAATTAGTTACGTTCAATCAGCGGAGTGCGTACCGTTATTAAACCTGCTATAATAGCGGTAGCTAATGACAAGGAGATGTGTCCATGGAGAAATATCGGCAGTGGGAAGATGACCAGGCTTATCGAGCCCTGGTTGATGATCTGCTAGCAGAGCCGGCAGTACAAAAACTGGCTAATTACACTCAACACCACCATTCAAACCGTCTGGAGCACTCAATTCGTGTTTCCTACACTAGCTATTTGATTGGGGTGAAGATGGGTCTGAACGTTCGGGCCCTCGCGCGTGGCGGTCTACTGCACGATTTATTCTACTACGACTGGCGCACCACTAAGTTTGACAGTGGAACTCATGCATACGTGCATCCCCGCATTGCTTTGCACAATGCGGAGCACCTCACCGAGTTATCGCCGATGGAACGCGACATTATCGTTAAGCATATGTGGGGTGCCACGCTAGCTTTCCCCCGTTACCGGGAAAGTTACATCGTTTCGCTCGTTGACGACTACGCCGCGATGGCCGAGTTCATGCACCCGTGGCGCATCAAGATTTTTGGGCAGCACTTCGCCTCTTAATACGGACAAAATAAGGGTGACCTTCATGTGAGGGTCACCCTTTTCGTGTGCGTGAATCACGCTAAATTGCTCTTGTTTAGATCATCTGGATTCAAAGGTGCTGGCTTGTCCGCGTCATGGCGGCGCTGAAATTCAGCTGCTTGTTCGGGCGTTAACATCGGCAACGCAATCCGGAAAATTGAGCCACTACCAGGAACCGACTCAACGTTGATAGTGCCGTGGTAACCATCAATTAACTGCTTAGCAATCGATAATCCCAGTCCATTACCGCCCTTTTCACGGCTACGGGCTTTATCCACGCGATAAAACCGGTTGAAAACACGGTCCTGATTCTTAGGAGCAATCCCCTCACCAAAATCCTGCACGGCCAAATCCACGGTCGTGTCGGAAGAGCCCACCGATACGTGGATTTCCTTCCGGTCCCGTGAGTACTTCACCGCGTTGTCAATCAGAATGATCAGCACCTGCTCCATGTGATTCCGATAAAACTGGACCCAGGCCGGGCCATCCAACTCGTTTTCGAGCGTGATGGTAAAATCGGGATGAATCATTTGCATGTCGTTGGTGACCTGCTCAACAATTTCGTTCACCTCGGTCACCGCGTGCACAAACTGCGTTTCCACCTGGTCAGCACGCGTGAGGTCCAGCATTTCCTGAATAAGGCTCTTCATCCGGGACACTTCCTGTAGGGAAGCCTTGATGGACTCGTCAAGTACTTCCGGATCCTCTTTGCCCCAACGGTCCAACATGTTGAGGTGCCCTTCCAAAATAGCAACTGGCGTCCGCAATTCGTGGCTGACATCGCCCACAAAGTCGGTCTGCTGGTCGATAAAACGCTGAATACGGTCCAGCATTGCGTTGAATTCGTTAATCAAATGGGACAATTCGTCATTCGTCCGTAACGCCGGGATTCGAGCGTCGCTTTGCGGCTCACTATTGATCTGATCAATCGTTTTACTGATACGCCGGATGGGGCGCAGGAAACGACTGGCGAGAAAGAAACCCATCATGGCCGAAATGACCAACGCCCCAAAACTAACCAGATAAATAGTATTGGTGACGCGATTCATCGTCCGGTGGTAGCTTGACAGGGCGTTGGTCACCTGCAAATAACCGATGACCTTGCTGGTATGCGCACTGACGATTGGCGTCCGGGCCACCAAACCATCAAAGCCCCCTGCACGCTCCGTGGTAATGCGCAAATCCGCAGTCCGCTTAGTCTTCAACGGCGATTTACGCGAGCTAAACACCTGCCGGCCCGACTGATTGTATACCGTGACGGTAATGTCTTCCCGCGACAATTTCTGAATAATCGCATCCGAAAAGACCGAACCACGATTGCCGCCAGATTCAGTCGCGACCGTACTCCCATTATCGGTGGATACATCGATTTTGGGAAAGACCGTCCGTGCGGTCAGGTTAGAACTAATCGGTTCTAGCCGCTTCTGAACTGAATTAACGGTATCGGAGACGGTACTTTTTTCTTGCGCCAACAACGTTTGTCCCATCACCCCATAAATGACTAGCGAGAACACTAGAAAGGTGAGAAATATGACAAACGCGACGGCAAACGCCCACGTCCACCGTAACGAGACAAATCCCTTCTGGCGACGTGGACGTCGTTGACCATCTTTGCGTCTAAACATTAAGACCGCATTACGTAGCCGGTACCACGGACGGTTTGGATGTAACTTGGATCACCCGGCTTGTCAATTTTGTTACGGATATAACGGACGTAAACATCCACCACGTTAGTCTCGACGTCGGAATCGTACCCCCAAACCTTCTTCAAAAGTTCGTTCCGATCCTGAACCACGTTCACGTTTTCCATCAGGGTCAACAACAATTCGTATTCACGCTTCGTGAGCTCAATGATGTCATCACCACGACGAACAATCCGGTTTTCCTTTTCAATGGTCAGGTCCCGGTAAGTCAACTTGGTCTGCTTGGTCTGGTTGGATGCGTTCATGGAGTTAACGCGGCGTAACAAGGCGCGCAAACGAGCGAGTAACTCTTCAATGGCAAACGGCTTGACGATATAGTCGTCAGCACCGTGATCCAGGCCGGAGACGCGGTCAATGACGGAGTCACGGGCAGTCATCATGATAATTGGAGTATCCTTGACGGCACGCACACGACGACAGATTTCCAGACCGTTCAGTTCAGGCAACATTAAATCGAGCAAAATGGCATCCCAGTCTTCTGCCAAAGCAGCGTCCAGCCCCTGGCGACCGTTACCGTAAACAGCGGTTTCGTTACCCTCATGCTTCAATTCAAGGTCAACAAACCGTGCCAGGTTCTTCTCATCTTCAATAATCAAAATTTTGCTCATATTTTACTTATCTCCTTAGGCCGTGGCCGCCGCAACGACCCCTTTGCTTATTGTTTTACATTGAATTTTAACATAGAAAAATGAGAAAAACCACACAGAGCGGAGCAGGGCGTTCAGAAACTGGAGTGTAACTTGCTTGGGATACTAAAGCCCGCACTTGGCTTTAGTGTCCCAAGTGGGTTACACGGAAGTTTTTGCCCTGCGCAGCTCGACTATGATCAACAGAGCGTTGCCCCGCGGGTAAAAACCAGAGCATAAGTAGGACCAAATGAGAATCCCGCACTTGGATTCTTGTTTGGTTCTGCTTATGTGGCGGCTTTTGCGGGGCACAGCTCGACTATGGAAACAGAGCGGAGCCCCGCGGGTAAAAGCCAGAACATAAGCGGGGCCAAATGAGAATCCCGCACTTGGATTCTTGTTTGGTTCTGCTTATGTGGCGGCTTTTGCGGGGCGCAGCTCGACTATGAAAACAGAGCGGAGCCCCGCGGGTAAAAACCAGAGCATAAGTAGGACCAAATGAGAATCCCGCACTTGGATTCTTGTTTGGTTCTGCTTATGTGGCGGCTTTTGCGGGGCACA
>NZ_BCVS01000013.1:0-9351 GCF_001591865.1 Lacticaseibacillus pantheris DSM 15945 = JCM 12539 = NBRC 106106 | reverse complement strand
GCGGGGCCAAATGAGAATACCGCACTTGGATTCTTGTTTGGTTCTGCTTATGTGGCGGCTTTTGCGGGGCGCAGCTCGACTATGAAAACAGAGCGGAGCAGGGCGTTCAGAAACTGGAGTGTAACTCGCTGGGGACATTAAAAATGCCACCCACCTGGATGGCATTAATCACAAAACACTTATTGATCCTAGCTTCTTAGTCCCATGCAGTACAGTTGCTGTCAATCTACTAGATAATTCTTCCAAGCAACCATAATACTAGCCACAAAATTAAACCCGACCACATTGGATCCAAGCGCGGAAATGCCCTTTGAATGGCACCCAGAGCGGGATCAATGATGCGGCTTAGCCAACCAAAGGCGGCACTACGAGTGGCACCCGGAATCCAAGTCATAATACAGTAAATGAGGAAGGCCAGTCCGTAAAGGTACAGCAGGTAACTAATAAAGTTGAGTAATAAATACAATAATTGTCCCTCCGTTTTTGCCTACAAGACATATCTTACCGTGCTAATCGCCACACGTGTTTACCTAAAACGAGCCAATAGACGTACGTCAATGCAACCGCAAAGACACCCGCGACCAGCATCGCCCGCCAGGCATTGTTACTAGTGAATACCTGGACCCAAGTCCAAACCGTAAAACCAGCCGCCATCACGCCCAGAACTACGTAGGCCCCCAGCGCCACTCGACCAATTTGACCGGCAGATTGTCCCCGCCGACGACGATTAGCCGTCGTAATCAAACTGACAAGTTCTACAACCAGGACCACGTCAACAATATACATCCACACAGGATTAACCCCCATTATTGACCACTTAAAACGTGGTTTCAGTAAACATATTATAAACCTTTTTAATTCTTAACCAAGTTGGCTAACACCGTCAAGTTCTGCCATCCATCAATCAGATGTAAGCGTCACGGTATTACTCCTCTTTATACAGAAAAGCCAGATGGTCGGCGGAAATACCCGTCTAACACCATCTGGCTTTGCTTTAGTTGGTAATAGTTGTTACTGCTCGGTGTACCACGTGTAGTGGAAAGTACCCTCCCGGTCAGTACGGTTGTACGTGTGGGCGCCAAAGTAGTCACGCTGAGCCTGCGTCAAGTTAGCTGGCAGTACCGCAGAACGATAGCTATCGTAGTAGCTAATGGCTGCAGAGAAGCCAGGTACGGGAACCCCAGCCTTGACTGCGAGGCCCACGAGGTCACGGACGGATTCCTGGTAGTTGCGCGCAATGTCTTTGAAGTAGTCGTCGAACAACAGGTTCTTCAGTTCGGCGTCCTTGTCGTAGGCATCCATGATGTTCTGCAAGAACTGGGCGCGTATAATGCAACCAGCACGCCAGATCTTCGCCAGGTCGCCGTACTGCAAGTTCCAGTCGTAATGTTCACTAGCAACCCGCATCTGTTCGAAGCCCTGAGCGTAACTCATCAGTTTGCTAAAGTATAGCGCCTTACGAATCATCTCAATGGTTGCAGCTTTGTCAATCTTAACGTTGCCTACTGGCTGAGGCAGTACCTTGCTGGCAGCCACACGCTCGTCCTTCATGGCACTGATGTAACGGGCATAAACCGATTCAGTAATCACGCTCTGCGGTACACCAAGTTCAAGGGCGGATTGGGAACTCCACTTACCCGTACCCTTGTTGCCGGCCTCATCCAGAATCAAGTCAACAATTGGCTTGTCAGAACCCAGGTCGTCTTTGCGGGTCAAAATCTCGGCGGTAATGTCGATCAGGTATGAGCTCAGTTCGCCTTCGCTCCATTCCTTGAACACGCCGGCGATTTCATCAACGGACATGCCTACTAGGTTACGCATCACGTTGTAACTCTCGGCGATTAATTCCATGTCCCCGTATTCAATCCCGTTGTGCACCATCTTAACGTAGTGTCCGGCACCGTTAGGCCCGATGTACGTTACACATGGCTGGCCGTCTTCAGCCTTAGCGGCAATCTGGTTCAAAATTGGCGCAACCAAATCGTACGCTTCCTTCTGACCACCTGGCATCAATGAAGGTCCTTCGAGGGCACCCAGTTCACCACCGGAAACGCCCATCCCGATAAAGTTAATGCCTGACTTGTCCAGTTCGGCGTTACGGCGCATCGTGTCGCCAAAGAAGGTGTTACCGCCATCAATCAACACGTCGCCTTTGTCCAGCAATGGTAACAATTCGCCAATAACGGCGTCAGTCGGCTTGCCGGCCTTCACCATCATGATAATGCGCCGTGGCTTTTCCAAAGAAGCCACAAAGTCCTCAACGGTGTAACTTGGTACCAGTTGCTTGTCGGGATGGTCGTCCACAACCTTCTTGGTCTTAGAACCAGTACGGTTGTATATTGCCACCGTGTTACCGCGACTCTCAATGTTGAGTGCGAGGTTCTTTCCCATTACGGCCATACCAACAACGCCAATTTGTGGTGTATCCATAGTTTTCGCTTACCTCCTAAGGTAGTCCGTCCGCAGACGGTGCAAACATTCTTACCCTATCGTATCAGAATCACGACCGATTGCAACGGGACAGCTTTACTTTTTGTTAGCGTCGTCATCATCGTCGTCAAACATATCGGCGAGTCCCGCAAAGGGGTTCCGGCGCTCCTTTTCCGCGTCTTGCTGCGCGCGGAATTGCTCGTCCGTAATGAGCCCCCAACCATCGCCACTCGGCAATGATGTGGCCTGCTGTTCCTCTTCCGTCAGTACGCGGGTGGGAATTGCCAGCAAGATGTTATCCGCCACGCCAGGCAGTAGGTCAAGGTGGTCGGTGTTCAACGGTAATAACAGCTCGTCTTCTTCATACTGATCGGCATGGGCGGGGTCAGTCAGGTAGACTTCATCGTAGGTAAACTGCAGCGGGACCAACACTGGGGTCAAACTCCGCGTAGAGGGTAAAGTGACCGCGGTATTGATGGTGACGTTGACGGCAAAGTCGCCGCGGCTATAGAAAACGTAACCCTCTACCCGCACGGGCTGCAGGTCCAGAATATCTTTGTTCCGCGCCTGCAAATCCTTTTTGAGATCCACCTCTTCTTCGAAAGCAAAGGGTTCATCCCGGTATTGCGTTAAGGTGCTAGTCGACCAATTAAGCATCATTTAAGTCCTCCATGATGGGCACGCGCCCGTAATTCTGCTCGTGTCCTGTAATCGTTGTTATCAGAGCATCCGCACGGCCAATCAGTCCGAACGGGCCGTCTGGTTCCAGCATGTCCCGGCTCACCCGACTCACTAGTGGTAACGTGACGTGCTTCTTGACTTGTTGCAGGTACGCCCGCCCAGCGTCGGTGAACCCCAGTACGTGGGTCACACGCTGATGACGGGCCCGGATGACGTCACCGCGCCGCATATTCAGCGTAACCGCTAGGGCCAACCGCCGCAACCGCGCGTACGTATACCGCTTAGACTTAACCACCCGCAAAAAGTCAGCAAAATCATTTGCGTCGCCCACCGCAGCCTGGAAACGGTGCTCTAGGCCTTCCGCCATTTGCTCGATAACCGTGAGCTCTGCGGGAGCGGCCGTTTGTAGCCGGTATCTGAGTAGGGGCCAAAGTTGCTGCCAAGATGTCGTCCGCACTGCTCCCAGCGCAGCTAGTGTGCTTGCGGGCACCAAAGCATCAATCCCTACCCCCTGCCGTATCCGGCTACGCACAGCACTGGCACTGGCCATCGTGCCACTAGGGCCGAGGTCAGGATCATCATGATCCACGCCTTGCCGACCGAACGGTATTAACCGGAGCGGCCGACTCAATTCTAGGTTAGCCAACGCGTAGCTTAATCCCAGCATCTGGTTAGGCGCGGTCACCTCGCTACCCGTTTCGTGATTGATTGCGGCGGCTAGCTGACTCGCGTAGGTCTGTCGGTAGTCGGTGAATTCGTCACGCTGTTCGCCCAACAAGCTTTGCACATTCCGGGCCAACGCCATGTAGTCCAACTCGGGGCCTTCCGTTCCAAACGCCAGACTAGTAACACCCAGCGAATCAAGTTGCGCCAACGCGCCACTCGCAAACTGACTACCCGATTGCACCGCATCGTAGACGGGCAGCTCCACCACCAAATCGGCTCCCGCAGCCAAAGCCATGCGGGTCCGCGTCCATTTATCGACGATAGCTGGTTCACCACGTTGCACAAAGTTGCCGCTCATCACGACCACCACCACGTCCGCGCGCGCAAGCCGACGCGCAGCCTGAAGCGCGTAAACGTGACCATTATGGAGCGGATTAAATTCAGCAACCATCCCCACTGCGTGCATCCTATACCCCCGTAATACCATAATTCAAAGGTTTTAAAACCGGCTAATCGGACGTCTTCACGGCAGAAAAGAACCAACGCTTGCTTTCTGGCGTGACTTCCTGTCGGCCAAAGTCAGCCGTAACCTGAATGTCATCAAACCCAGCGGCGGTCAGGGACGCCACAAAATCCGCGACCGGATACGTCCGCTCCTTATGCGTTTCAATAAACGGCTTGTACGCATCCAGATCTTCTTGATAAACAAAAAAGGTCAGGTCATGTTCTACCGAATGTTCAACCTCGCCTGCGTAACTATGCCACATGAACGCGTAATCCTCAGTCTGGTAATTGTACATGTAACCAGGGAAAACGTCGTCCATCTGGTGCAGTGAGTGAGCATCAAACATAAACCGCCCACCAGGCTTGAGAACGTGGGCTACCTGCTTGAACGTGGTTTGAACATCCCCAAGGTTGGGCATGTAGCAGATGGAATCGTCAAAGCAGGTCACAACGTCATACGGCCCAATATCACCGAGGTAGCGCATATCTGCCTGAATAATGGGTAATTCTACCCCCGCAGCGTCCATTTTGGGGCCCGCCAACGTCAGCATGTCTTCACTTAAATCAGACAGGGTCACATCGTATCCCGCCTGAGCCAGCGCAACGGCCAACGTGCCGCTACCACCAGCCAGCTCCAAAAGTTGCTGGTTAGCGGGAGTCACCCGTGACTGAACGTAATCTAACCAATCCGCATACAGTGTATCGTCCATCAAGTGATCGTACACCTGCGCAAAACTGGTATAAATCATTCAGCCGCCATCCATTCCTGCACGTCCACTAACGGTGCATCCTGCCAGAATTGTTCTAGGTTATACTGCTGCCGTTCTTCTGGCGTAAATACGTGAATCACCACGTCGCCGAAGTCCATCAGGATCCACTTTGAACCCTTCCGCCCCTCGATGCTACGGACATGGACGTCGTTAGCAGCCAACTGGTCCTCAATGCTGTCAACGATTGCCATTACCTGACGTTCGCTGTTACCAGTCACAATTAAGAAATAATCAGCCAACAAGCTGACCTTACTCATATCCAACGCCACGATATCCTCGCCGCGCTTGTCGTCAGCAGCTTTCACTGCGGTTGCCAAAATTGCCTTACTGTCTGTCATCTGTTCTCCTTATTCACTAATGCGTTAAAAGTTTTCAGCGTTTTGGGGTAAACCAACTGTTGCCGGTTAATCAGAAACGTTAACGTTCCCTGCAATTCGGCAATCGTTGCCTTACTCAGACTAGTTTGAGCCAAGCCCCGCGCCCGTACCTGTGCTGGTAGGTGCCGTAACGGTTCAATATAATCGGCCACAAACGTTGTCATATCTAATTCAGTCATGTGGGGATCACCAGTCGTGTGCCGCTCAATTGCCTGGAGCACCAACTCGTCGTCAATCCCCAGCTCCCGCTTGATAAAGTACGTGCCCACCACACCGTGCCAGATTCCCCGGTTGTAGCGCAGTAATTTGGGGTTATACCCGTGAGTTTTAATGACCCGTTCATACTCGGCCACCGGCACCTGCTTCGCGTAGTCATGTAGCAGTCCGGCCAGCCCCGCGCGGTCAACATCTAGCCCAAAGCAGACCGCTAATTGCCGGGCCGTTGCCTCGACCCGCACGCAGTGGTCAAACCGCGGCTGATTCAGGCGTCCGTGCATGCGTTCAATCATCTCAGCGCGGGACAATCCGTGCGTTAAGGAATCTGGGTAGTTAATCATGGTCAAGATACAACCCCTCCTTACGGATATAAGAATCAACACAGTCCGGAACTAGGTAACGAATGCTCCGTCCGTGGGCAACCCGGTGACGGATAGCCGTTGATGTAATATCCAATAGCGGTGCATCCACCCAAAGAACGGGAAACTTGCTGGCTGGTGGGTATCCGGGACGCTTGACCCCCACAAACTGCACCATTTGTGCTAACTGCTCAATGTTCTTCCAGGTAGGCAGATAGTTGACCATATCAGCACCAATGATGAAGTAATAATCCGTATCGGGGTGCTGTTCGCGCAGGTACCGCATGGTGTCGTACGTATAACTAACGCCACCACGCTCAATTTCGCACAACTCCAACCCAAACAAAGGGTTATCGTGAATGGCGGCTTGGAGCATCTCCACCCGATACTTAGCGTCAATCGCAGTTTTCGCATCCGCGTGGGGCGGTGTGGCATCAGGCATAAAGTACACCTTTTCCAGGCCTAACTGGTTACCAACCTGATCGGCCATTACGAGGTGCCCCGTGTGCACGGGGTTGAAGGTGCCGCCAAAGAGGCCCACCTGCTTACGGTGATTATCCCCCAGCACTTTGGCCCGAACCTGCGCAACCACATCAGCACTAATAACTGGTTGCGTTAATTTTACTGATTGTGTCCGTGCCGTCATATTTAGCGCCCCAGTTCGTCAACCTGTTCTGACAGGTGTCGGTTATCAGCATTTGCCGCCACTTTGTACACTACGACCATCCGGCCGATTGTCTGCGCAATTTCAAGTCCAGGTAGCGCCTGCTGCAAGTACGCGCCAACCTCCTTAGGCCCGTAGTCGGACGTTTGTAACAAACTGACTTTAACCAGCTCCCGTGACTCAACGGCGTCCGCCACCGACTGCACCAAGTGGTCAGATAATCCGTTTTTGCCCACGTTGACCAAAGGCTTCATGGTCATCGCACGGCTACGCAAAAAATGTTTCTGTTTTCCTGTTAGCATTATTGTCGCTACTCCCTTATTCCGTTCTGTCGTCAAATCAGTGCTGGCCGTAGCAATACGTCAACACCCTCAGGCGCGTATCCGGCGACGGTTACACCGGCCGGAACGGTAATCCACCCTAATCCGGCAAACACCAAGTCTGAATCCTCCTTGGGCGTAAACTCGGTGCGCACCAACGGCGGAAAATCGGCCAGATCGTCTGGGCGCGGTGGCTGCAGAAGAGCCCCACGCTGACGGGTATCAAAGTCATCAGCGTTCTCCAGCTTGGTGCGGTGGATCAGCAACTGATTATCCACGTACGCGGTAAACCCGCTCCGGTGTCCACGCACAAAGTCGAAGCGCGCTAGTCCCGCCAAAAAGAGGGTCTGTCCCGACTCCAGCTGGTAGGTCTTGGGACGAATTTCCTTCGTGGGGGCCACTAACTTCAAGTCCTTATCACTCAGATAGTGCGCCATCTGGTGCCGGTGAATAATCCCCGGAGTGTCGACCAAACCGTGACCATCATCCAGAGCAATACGAATGCGGTCCAAAGTTGTACCGGGAAAACGGGATGTAGTGATCAGGTCCTGCACCCCACTAGTTTGCTTGATGATGCCGTTAATTAGCGTTGACTTCCCGGTGTTTGTCACGCCCACAAAGTAGACGTCCCGGTCGCCGCGGTACCGGTCGATAACGGTCAATAACCGCTCGATGTCCGCCGGCTTCTTTGCACTCATCAGCACCGTTGAGACTGGGCGTAATCCCTGATTGTGTGCCTGACTTTCCAGCCAATTACGCACCCGGCCCCGCTTAATGGACCGCGGCATGACGTCAGCTTTATTACCCACCAATACCACCGGATTGTCGCCAACAAATCGGTGTAATCCGGGAATAACGCTACCGTTGAAATCGAAAATATCGACGACGTTGACAATCAGCGCGTTCTCCTCACCGATTGTGTTCAGTAAGCGCAAGAAATCGTCGTCCGTTAACTCAACGGGCTGGATTTCATTGTAGTGACGTAACCTAAAACAACGCTGACAGTAAACCTCAGCGTCCTCGTCAGTGACTTTAGCTAACCGTGCAGCTGGTAAATAGCCTGCTGCCTGCGGATTAGTTGTTTGCAACGCTGCACCACAACCGATGCAGTAAAGTGTTTCCGTGTTACCTACGGGCATCAATATCCTCCTTGTACTCTAAGCGTCCTCGTAGACGCATCCCCATCATGATAAATCGCTCAAAGAAGCGGTTAATGCGCGTATTCCACTGGTCAGTTTGCACCAGGGGCCGGACCAACACCGTACGAACGCGGGCTAAATTACCCGCAATCATATCGGTCAGAATCTGGTCGCCCACCATAATGCACTCTTCTGGTCGTAATTTTAATCGGCTCATCGCCTTATTAATCCCTACCGGTAGCGGCTTGAGCGCCCGCGCTTGGTGCGGCAAGTCTAACCGCCTGAGGGCATGACTAATACGTTGTTCATTGTTATTCGACACTACCATGACGATAATGCCCGCCGCCTGCATGGCCGCCAGCCAGTCACGCAACTGTGGGGTCCCATCAGGGTTATCCCAGGCAATCAGCGTGTTATCTAGGTCAGTCAGTACGGCTTTGATACCCTGGCTTTTCAAAGTTGTCGGCTTAATGGTGTAGATTGCACCCACCAGCCAGGTTGGGGTCAATAATGACAAAATTTACTCTCCTCGTCTATATCTACAAATATCACTTCATTATACCCAAAAACGGGGCTTAGTGATACCCAAAAACGGGGCTTAGTGCGAACTGGAGCGATATTCAAATACCAGTGTCAGGCGCCGAGCCCGAATGTCCAGTTTTCGTTAAGAATGGTCCCGGTTTGAAGTCCTGTTTGGTGGGAGTGCCGTAGGGGGTGCTGTGACTTTGTGGACCGCTCCACGGTTACCGTTGCAGGTGGCTGGTCGTACTGGCGTAGTGGCTCCGGTTGAGCGGCTGGTGCCTGCGACCGGTGCTGTGAGCCTCACGCTCTCGCCCTTGCAGGGCTACCGCGAATTGCCGTAGCCCGAGCAAAGCCCGCTCGGTCTAGCCAATTTGATTCTGTATGTCGGCTACGCCTCCTACAGAACTGCGGGCATGCAACCGCCGCGAGGACCAGCCGCTCAACCTCCACCACCACGCCAGCACGCCCAACTGTAGATGTTGATCTTTATGATAACGAAGGAGCTTAGAACCCTAATTGAACTGGTAGAACAGCCCCAAGTGAAGCTGTAGTGCATATTCGCGTGATTACTGGAATTTATTCCAGTACGAGTTAGGTCGGGTAACATTGGTATAGGATCAGTATCATGAGATTAGAGACCGCGAACTATCGGGAACCCGCGGGTGGAGTTTGGGGTGTAGGTGTCGTGCCCGGAGACGTGGTT
>NZ_BCVS01000012.1:0-31474 GCF_001591865.1 Lacticaseibacillus pantheris DSM 15945 = JCM 12539 = NBRC 106106 | reverse complement strand
CTTATGGCTTTAGCCATTAGAACGCGACGAGTTCTTAGCCCAGCCGGTGGTTTTCCGGGTGGGCTAAGAATCGCACCGGAAACTCGCATGCACTTGGCGAGTTGTAGGTTTCGCCCTAGCAGTGGATTGCCGCGGAGTGCCCACGAAAGCCGTAGCTCACCAACCCGGCCAACGCTGCCGGCAACCATTATTGTAGCAATCACGGCGTAGGGCACGAAAGCTGCAACTCCATCGCCACTTTGCCTGCACGGGCCCACCAGTTGCTACACCACGCGGCCTATATATGTTAGAATTTTACCAGTATGGGTGCGCAAAAGTGTACCAACGAACAAATTGGAAACGGACGTGATGATGGTGTCAGTAGCAACAAAAACAGTCGCCGGTCTGCCGGTGATGGTGGACGAACCTTTGTCCAACTATACCTTTACCAAAACGGGTGGTCCCGCCGACATGTTGGCCTTTCCCGAAACGGTGGAGCAAGTCCACGCACTGGTCGACTACGCACAAATTGAAAAGGTGCCCCTGACCGTCATCGGTAACGCCAGCAACCTCATCGTGCGTGACGGTGGCATTCGTGGCCTCACCATTATTCTCACCGCTATGCACGAGATTAGGGTTACCGCTACCGGCGTAACCGCGTCAGCCGGTGCCCGGATTATCGATACCGCTGATGCTGCTGGTGCAGCCGGCTTGTCGGGGTTGGAGTTTGCCGCGGGTATCCCGGGCTCAGTCGGCGGCGCCGTATTCATGAACGCCGGGGCCTACGGTGGTGAAGTCAGTGAGTGTCTCGCCAGCGTCGATGTCTTGACGCGCGACGGGGAATTTAAGACCTATACCGCCGCCCAAATGGACTTTAGCTACCGCCATTCCTATATTCAGGGAACGGGTGATATTGTCCTCAGCGCCACCTTTGACCTACGTCCTGGTGACGCCACGGCTATCCGGGCCGAAATGGATGAGCTCAACGCTCGTCGCGCCGCCCGCCAGCCGCTCGAGTACCCCTCGTGTGGGAGCGTATTTAAGCGTCCCAAGGGTCACTTTGTTGGTCCCATGATTCAGCAGGCGGGTCTGCAGGGGCACGTGATTGGCGGGGCCCAGGTTTCCCGGAAACACGCCGGGTTTATTGTGAACATAAATCATGCCACCGCGACGGACTACGTGGACATGATCCACTTTGTCCAGGCGCACGTTGATCCAATGTTTCACGTAGACCTGCAACCCGAAGTACGTATTATTGGTGAAGAACCGGCGCACCCTGAGCACCATACGGGGTATGATCCGGAATAAATTATTATGGTTAGGGGGGCTATCGTGGAGCTAATTGAAAGTATCATGGCGATGGTCGCCCTCGTTATTTTAGGTAGCGTTATTAACCGCTACCTAGTGGTCGTCCCCGTGGCGTTGATTCAGGCCGCGCTGGGGTTGATTGTTGCGTTGACGTTCAAAGTTGAATTGCAGGTCAGTACCGACTGGTTCATGCTGTTATTCATGGCGCCGTTGCTGTTTAACGATGGGCGGCACTACCCCAAACGACAGTTGTGGTATTTACGCGGTCCCATTTTAGGCAACGCGGTGTTGCTAGTTCTGGCCTCGACTTTGATTGGTGGTTGGCTTTTCCACTTGCTATCGCCCAGTACGCCGTTGGCCGCCGCCTTTGCGTTGGCCGCGATTTTGTCACCAACTGACCTGATTGCCGTCCAGGGGCTGGCCGCGCGTATTCACCTGCCGCGAACCGTGCTGAACCTGGTCTCCGGCGAAAGTATGATTAACGATGCCAGTGGGTTGATTAGTTTTAAGTATGCGGTTGCGGCCGCGGTCTCCGGCACGTTCATTTTGCAAAACGCCGTGCGCGACTTTTTTTACGTCAGCGTGGTGGGGTTGCTGGTGGGCACGGTCCTAATCTTGCTAATTAACGGATTGCGCCGCTGGTTGCTTAAACAGGGAATTAATGACTACGCGTTACACACCGTGTTACAAATTCTTACGCCGTTTATCATTTACTTTGTGGCGGACGAGCTGTTGCACTCCTCTGGCGTAATTGCCGTTGTGATTGCCGGGTTGCTGAGTAATGGTCAACCCGGGCTGCAAAGTGCGGTCCTACCCGAGCTCCGCCTAGTGTCAGAGCGTACTTGGGACATTGTGGTTTACCTGCTGAACGGCATTATCTTCGTGCTCCTGGGCATGGAGCTGCCGGTGGCAATGGGGGCGACCATTAAAAACGAGCAGGCCAGCACATCTGAAGCATTACTGTTGGTGGTGCTGATGTACGTAATCCTGCTTGTGGTCCGTGTGGCCTGGCTGTACGGCAACATGTTGCTCACTGCCCGCCGCTCCCAGCGTCGGGGACAGGCGTGGCGTTGGCCACCATTTCAGCAGGCAGTGGTTACCGGCATTTCCGGGGTGCGGGGCGCCATCACCCTCATTGGTGTGTTGTCGTTGCCGCTGACCGTTGCTGGGGGGGATGGCTTTCCGGGCCGAGCGCTGATTCTCTTTGTTGCCGCGGGGGTCGTTATCCTGAGTCTCGTGGTGGCGTCTATTGCGTTACCGATCATTACCCGTGAGCGGGTCGTGGTGCAAGGCCGTGGTGACTCTGCGGCTTTGGCTGCTGCTGATCAGGGCGACCTCGATGATACTGATGACGACGAAGATGAGGTAGCCGCAGCACAACTGTCATTTCCAGAAGCGCAAAGTTACACCTTACAATCGGCCGTACGGATGATTGAGTCTGAACGGCGGACGGAAAACCAGAAACCAGCATTGGACTTACTCGCGGAGTACCAGGCGCGGATTCGCCGGTTGGCGTTTATCAATGCGGATAAACCTGATGACGCCATCCCGCCGCTGCTAGCCGACGAACTGAACCTACGGCGTATCGGTCTAACCGGAGAGCAACAGGCCCTCACACAGCTTTGGCGTGAAGGCCGGATTCTGGCGGATACTTACATTGAGACCCGGGATCGCATTCAGCAGCGGGTGGAGGATATCGACCGTTCGCTCGCGCATGCGGGGCGCCGTAGTGTGTCCGCATGGTTCCGCCACCGCTGGCGACAAATCAAGCGGGGAGTGGCACATCTACGGTTGATTGACCGGCGTGATGGCCACCACTATAGCGAGCAGCTATTGGTTGAGAAAGAAACGGCCAAAGGTGGCTTGAAGCACCTCAGCGCCGTGATGCGCCAACAACCGGAGCAGGCGCAGCAGTACGACCGGCAGATGGTGTACGCCCAGGTGGTGCACTACCGTAACCGGATTGCCAACGCCAAGGCGGCCGGGAAGAAACGCAACACAGATTATGATGATGAACTTCGCCGGCTCCGGCTACTGGGATTCGCCGCCGAACGTACCGCTATTCGACGGTTAATGGATAACGGTTATATTACCACCGGGATGGCGACTAAGCTGAGCGCCGACGTGAGTTATACCGAAAACGCCGCGAACTTGGCGGATGTGGATGATGCGTCGTAGTTTAACGTCAGTAGAGGGACTAGTGCCGTTGGGTAACCTGGCACTGGTAATACATAGATATGGGGGAAGGTACATTGGCAGCACCAATCGTAGAGTTACGCCATGTTTTTAAAAATTACGGTGATACTACCGTACTGCAAGACATCGACATCAGTCTGGAAGCGGGTAAGTTTTACACGTTATTAGGCCCCTCTGGTAGCGGTAAAACCACCATTTTGCGGGCCATCGCGGGTTTCCTCAGCGTGAGTGGTGGCGACGTTATGATTGCCGGGCAGCGGGTGAACGATATCCCCGCGAACCAACGGGATGTGAACACCGTCTTTCAGGACTACGCGTTATTTCCCCACATGGACGTCTTTGATAACGTTGCGTACGGCTTGCGTATTCGCAAAGTGGATAAGCCAGCCATCATGACGCGTGTGCAGGACGCCCTGCACATGGTGCGGTTAGACAACCTGGGTGACCGGATGATTAGCGAGTTGTCTGGTGGTCAGCAGCAACGTGTCGCAATTGCCCGGGCAATCGTGCTGGAGCCAAAGGTGCTGTTGCTGGACGAGCCGCTATCGGCTTTGGACGCCAAGTTGCGCCAAGATATGCAGTACGAATTACGTGACCTGCAGCAGCGCCTGGGTATCACCTTCCTGTTCGTTACCCACGACCAGGAGGAGGCGTTGGCGTTATCCGACGAAATTTTTGTCATGAATGACGGCCAGGTGCAGCAAAGTGGCACCCCGGTCGACATTTATGACGAGCCCATCAACCACTTTGTCGCCGATTTTATTGGCCAGAGTAATATTGTGACAGGCCGGATGATTGCCGATTACCGCGTTCAGTTTAACGGCAAAACCTTCGACTGTGCGGATGCGGGTATGCGGCCTAACGAGCCCGTGGAGGTCGTTCTACGGCCTGAGGACCTGGACGTGACGGATTTGGAGCACGGCAAAGTGGCGGTGCGGGTCGATACGCAGTTGTTCCGGGGTGACTACTACGAGATCGTGGCTTACGATGACGCCCAAAATGAGTGGTTGATCCATTCCACCAATCCAGCATCTGAGGATGGGCTAGTGGGCCTCTACTTTGACCCCGAAGACATCCACGTTATGCGGTTTGGTGAGTCGGAAGAAGACTTTGATGCGCGTTTGGAGAGCTACGAGGAGGAATAGGCCATGCGTAAAACCGTTAATGCGGGCTATTACGTCCCGTACTTCCTGTGGTTGGGACTGTTCGTAATTGCGCCCGTGGTGCTGATTTGTTACCAAAGTTTTTTTGACATCAACGGCCACTTTACCCTGAGTAATTATGCGGAGTACTTTCAGTCGGGTACGTACCTGGCGATGACCTTTAACTCGGTATGGTATGCGTTGCTCATTACTGCGGCGACACTACTGGTGAGTTATCCGGCGGCGTACTTTTTGCATTACACCAAGCACAAGCAATTATGGTTATTGCTCATTATCATGCCCACTTGGATTAACTTATTACTGAAGGCGTATGCGTTCATTGGAATTCTGGGTAAACATGGTGCCCTGAATAACCTCTTGGGTGCCATGGGGATGGCACCGCATCAGTTCCTGTTCACGGATGCGGCCTTCATATTGGTTGCCGCGTACATTGAAATTCCGTTTATGATTCTGCCAATTTTTAACGCGATTGAGGAATTGAATGAGGGGCTGGTTAACGCCAGTAAGGACCTTGGCGCTAGCGGGTGGCAGACTTTTACCAAAGTGGTCTTTCCACTCAGCTTGTCGGGTGTCAAAAGCGGTGTGCAGGCGGTTTTCATTCCCAGCCTGAGCCTCTTCATGTTGACGCGACTCATTGGTGGTAACCGGGTCATCACGTTGGGGACCGCCATCGAGGAACACTTCCTCACCACGATGAACTGGGGGATGGGCTCCACGATTGGCGTGGTGCTCATTGTCGCCATGGTCATCATTATGTTATTGACCAGTGAACGCCAGCACCGGAAAGGGCGGGTGATTCACCGTGCGTAAATTTAAGTGGTCTAACTTATACTTGATCCTGACGTTTATTGTGCTGTACCTGCCGATTGGTTACCTGATTCTCTACTCCTTCTCGGAGGGGGAGCGCATGACCAACTATCGGGGGTTCACGTGGCGTCATTACCAGGAGCTATTTGCCGATCCCCGGATGATTCAGATTGTGTTGGATACACTCATTGTGGCGCTACTATCAGCACTGATTGCCACCATTATCGGTACATTGGGAGCCTTGGCGATTAACAACACCACACGCCCGTCAATGCGCAACACAATTCTGTCGTTGAACAATATTTTGATGGTCAGTCCGGACGTCATTATTGGTGCCAGCTTCCTGATTTTCTTCACTGCTTTGCGCCTGCCGCTGGGCTTTACGTCCGTATTGCTCAGCCACATAGCATTTTCCATCCCGATTGTGGTGCTGATGGTCTTGCCAAAGTTGCGGGAGTTATCGGGCTCCTTGATTGATGCGGCGAGGGATATTGGTGCCTCGAACGTTCAGGTGTTGAAGGACGTCATCATTCCGTTCATCACCCCAGGCATCTTTGCCGGCTTCTTTATGGCGATGACGTACTCACTGGATGATTTTGCGGTCACGTTCTTTGTTACTGGCAACGGCTTTGAAACCCTATCCGTTGAAATATACGCACGTGCGCGGCAAGGTATTAGCCTCGAAATTAACGCGCTGTCCGGGATAATGTTCCTCTTTGCATTGGTGCTGGTGGTGGGCTACTACTTTGTTCAGCAAGGTCAGAGTGCCCGGAAGACCAAAAAGCGGGGGGTGACCCGTTAGCATGAAAAAATTAATTGCACTGGCCTGTGCCATTATTGTCGCCTGCCTGGGGTTGGCGGTTGGTAGTAACCGGCTGTCGGCGTCCACGGGGGATACTGGTGGCAACACGCTTAACCTGGCCAATTGGGGCGACTACATCGACCCCAAATTGATTAAGAAGTTTGAGCGGGAAACCGGATTCCACGTGAACGTTGAAACGTTCGATAGCAACGAGGGTATGTATACCAAAGTCAAGCAGGGTGGAACGGACTACGACTTAACGGTTCCGAGTGAGTACATGGTGGCGAAGATGCGCAAAGAGGGCCTCCTCGTGCGGTTGGACAAGTCACGGCTGCACGGCTTGAGCAACTTTGGTACGGCCTTTATGAACCGGAGTTTTGACCCGGACAACCAGTATTCCATTCCTTATTTCTGGGGCACGCTGGGGATCATTTATAACGATCGGTACGTGCGCCCGGGTAGTATTCAGCACTGGGATGATTTGTGGGCGCGTAAGTATCGTGGTGATATTATGCTCATTGATTCGGCTCGGGACATTATGGGGATGAGTCTGGTGTCGCTTGGCAAGTCGGTGAACACGACTGACCGGCCAACGCTGGTAGCGGCGAAGGCCAAGCTCGACGCGTTGACCCCTAACGTAAAGGCCGTCGTGGCGGATGAAATTAAGATGTACATGGAGCAGGACGAGGCGGCAATTGCGGTGGATTGGTCGGGTGAGGCCAGCGAGATGCTGGGTGAGAATAAGCACCTGCACTACGTCGTTCCGAGTGAGGGTAGTAACCTCTGGTTTGACAACTTGGTCATTCCGCGGACGGCCAAACACTACAAGGCAATTTATGCATTCCTGAACTTCATGATGCGCCCAGAAAATGCGGCGCAGAACGCAGAGTATGTCGGCTACGCTACACCGAACGACAAGGCGAAGGCGTTGCTACCGGCAGCGGTGCGTCATGACCGGCAGTTCTACCCGGATGCGCAGACCATGCAGCATTTAGAGGTTTACGATGACCTGGCACCCAAGGTGGTCCGCGAATATAATGACTTGTTCCTTGAGTTTAAAATGTACAGAAAATAGCAATACTACGTGAAAGTCGGTCCAACCAGATGGGGGTAAACCCGCGGTTGGGCCGACTTTTTTAGAGAGCGCAGCCCCGCGGTTAGAAACCAGAGTATAAGTAAGACCGGACGAGAATCCCGCACTTGGATTCTTGTCCGGTCTTGCTTATACGTCGGTTTCTGCGGGGCGGAGCTCGTTTTAGAGGCAGAGAGCGGAGCAGGCCGTTTAGAAAGCAGAGTATAAGCATACCCGGACGAGAATCCCGCACTTGGATTCTTGTTCGGGTATGCTTATACGTCGCTTTCTGGCCTGCTCCGCTCGTTTTCATACGCACGAGTAACGCGAGAGCGATGCAGCATTCTCACACCAGGTTGGTTACACCGAGCACTTGGCCTTTTGGTGGTAGTACCTTATACGTCGCTTTCTGGCCTGCGCAGCTCGTTTGCATCCGCACGAGTAACGCGGTAAGCATCGCCGAGAGGCCGTAGTGTTATAGCATGCAGACCGAAGCTATTGCTGTGATCCATTACGCGTACTATCCGCTGTTGGCAAACTCAGCATTGCCGTATGCCTAGCAAAAGACGAACATTAAAAACACGAACAATAAAATTGTTCCGATTTTACGTTGAACCGTCCCGCAATCCGTGCTACACTCATCACATCAAACGACAAAGGAGCAAACCGATGACAAAGGTGGCAGTGGTGATGGGATCAACCTCTGATTGGCCCACGATGCGGTTAGCGGTAAAGCAGTTATCAGAACTTGAGATTGACTATGATACCAAGGTTATTTCGGCACACCGAATGCCTGAAACATTGACTAAATTTGGTCGCGATGCTCGTAACGGCGGTTATAACGTCATTATCGCCGGCGCGGGCGGTGCGGCACATTTACCGGGGATGTTGGCGGCTAATACCACGTTGCCGGTGATTGGTGTGCCCATCAAAACACGAACATTATCGGGAATGGATTCACTACTGTCCATTGTGCAAATGCCGGGCGGCGTACCCGTCGCGACGATGGCCATTGGGGATGCTGGGGCGGTCAATGCGGCTTTGTTTGCTGCGGCTATTCTCGCCGTCACGGATAGCCGCGTTGCCGACCGGTTGCAAAACTTCCGCTCAGCACAAACCCGGCGCGCGATTGAAAGTGAGGCCACGTTAGATGATTAAGCCGATCATTCCCCCAGCCACTATCGGCATCATCGGGGGCGGTCAATTGGGCCGCATGATTGCCATTGCGGCCCGGTCGATGGGTTACCGTGTGGGTACGCTGGAACCAACGCCCGATTCACCGACTGGGCAGGTGGCTGACTTCCAAATCACGGCTCCGTACAGTGATCAGGATGCGTTGATAGAACTAGCGCGGCGTAGTGATGTTTTAACCTACGAGTTTGAGAACGTTGACCTCGTCGCGTTGAAACGTGTGGCGACCATGACCAGCGTCCCCCAGGGTACTGAATTACTGGCCATCACGCGGGACCGTATCCGCGAAAAGACCTTCTTACGCGACGTTGCGGGGGTACCCGTCACCGACTTTGTCAGCGTGCCCAATGCGGACAGTTTGGCCGGGGCAATCGCACAGATTGGGTACCCGGCCATCCTGAAAACCGCGACCGGTGGGTACGACGGTCACGGCCAACAGGATTTGAACGGTCCTGCCGATTTAGGTGCGGCGCGTCAATTAGCCGCAAAGGCACCGTGCATTTTAGAGCGGCGGGCACATTTTCACCGGGAGTTATCGTTGATGGTGACCCGTGATGGTCGTGACCGGGTACGCACCTTTCCGGTCGTGGAGAACCGGCACGTTGACCATATTCTCCACACGACTCTGGCCCCGGCACCCGGGCTGGACGAAGGGGTGCGTCAGCAGATTGACCAGCTGGCGACCAATATCGCTGAGGGGCTCGACCTGCGCGGTGTGCTTGGCATTGAACTATTTGCCACTGACACCGGCGTGCTGGTGAACGAACTGGCCCCGCGACCGCATAATTCGGGGCATTACAGCATTGAGGCCTGCAACGTTTCGCAGTTTACCGCGCACGTCCTCAGCATTTGTGGGTTACCCATTCCGCGTATTCGGTTAGAGGAACGCGCGGTGATGCGGAACCTGCTGGGCGATGATTTGTTGGCGGCACGCGCGGAATGGACAGAACATCCCGAATGGCACCTACATGATTACGGTAAAGCGGCTGTGCGCACCGGTCGCAAGATGGGGCACATTACCGTAACGGGATCTGTCGGGGATACACAACTAGATTTGTTGGGACAGGTACAGCTAGGAAGGAAGGTTAAATAGTGGTAACCAAAGGTGAGTTGTTGTACGTGGGTAAGGCTAAGCAAGTATTTAGTACGGATAACCCCGAACTATTATGGGTGCACTATTTAGATCAGGCCACGGCCCTCAACGGGAAGAAGAAGGTCATCATTGACGGCAAAGGCACGTTGAACCTCCAAATCTCAGGCCTGTTGTTCAAAGAGTTATCTGCTACTGGGGTGCCGACCCACTTTGTTCAGGACCTGGACGGCCAGGATATGTTGGTGCGGAAGGCCAAGATGGTTCCGTTGGAGGCCGTGCTCCGCAACTTTGCTTCCGGCCATTTCGTCACTAAGTTTAATGCAACGCCAATGATGAAGCTTGATCCACCGGTGCACGAGTTTTACCTGAAGTCGGACGACCTGGATGACCCCTTCATTAACGACGCACAGGTCATTGCTTTAGGAATTAGTGATGAGGAGACGCTGGCGGCCATGAAGCGCATGACGGACACGGTGAACACGTGGTTATCCCGTCGGTTTGCCGAGATTGGCATTACGTTGGTGGATTTCAAACTTGAGTTTGGTCGTTTAGCCGACGGGACCCTAGTGTTAGCCGATGAATTGTCCCCAGACAATATGCGATTAGTCGACGCGGACACCGGCCTATCTTTGGACAAAGATGTTTTCCGTAAAGATGCAGGACCGTTAACCCCAGTTTACGCCGAAGTGCTCAACCGGCTGGCAGCACACCCACAGGAGGTATAAGTCATGTTCAAGGCAGTCATTAACGTGAATTACAAACCATCGGTACTGGATCCTCAGGCTGAGGCCATCCATAAAGCGTTAGGGCGATTAGGCGACGACAATATTGCGACCGTTATGGTGGGTAAATATTTTGAACTAACCCTGAACGCACCCACTATCGAGGCTGCCAACGACCAGGTCGAACGCATTTGCGACCAACTGCTGGCTAACGTCAACATGGAAACATACCGCTTCACCGTGACACCGTTACAGGGGGCCACAGCATGAGGGCGGCGGTGCTGAGTTTTCCTGGCTCCAATTGCGACCAGGACTTGGTTTGGGCCACCCAGCAGGTTGCGGGGGGCTGCGCCGAAATCGTACCAGCAACGGCCACCACATTGTCAGGATTTGACGTGGTGATGATTCCGGGAGGCTTTTCGTACGGCGACTACTTACGCAGCGGTGCGATTGCCAGCGTTGCTCCGGTCATGACGGCCGTACGGCACTTTGCCGATGCTGGTGGTTTCGTCATGGGTATCTGTAATGGCTTTCAAATTTTGACTGCAGCGGGCCTGCTTCCGGGTTCGCTGCAAAGTAACACCCAGTTGGACTTTGTTTGTGCACCTACGTCCCTGAAGGTGGAGAACGTGCGGACGCCGTTCACTAACCGCTTTGCACCCGGTACGACGATTACCCTGCCCATTGCTCATGGCGAGGGCAATTACTACGCCGATGCGGGTACCATTGCTGAGCTGGAAGCGCACGGTCAGGTGGTGTTCCGTTATCGGGAAAATCCTAACGGTAGCGTTCACGATATTGCGGGCATCACCAACCGTGCGGGTAACGTACTGGGGATGATGCCCCATCCCGAACGGGCGGTGGAGTCCCTGTTAGGCGGCACCGATGGTTTGGGCGTATTTACTTCGTTACTTGCAGCCACAAAGGAGGCCACCTATGCCAGTCGTTGAGCTAGCACCGGAGGAAGTTGCCGCACGCAAACCGTATTTAGATTGGGGTTTGACCGAGGAGGAATACCAACGTCTGGCGGACAAACTCGGTCGGTTACCAAACTTTACCGAGGTGGGCCTGGCTTCGGGCATGTGGAGCGAGCATTGTGCGTACAAGTACAGTAAGCCAATACTAAAGCAGTTTTGGACGCATAACGACCGCGTGCTGATGGGTCCCGGTGAGGGCGCCGGCGTGATTGATATTGGCGAAGGCAAAGCCGTCGTGTTCAAGGCCGAAAGCCACAACCACCCGAGTGCCGTTGAGCCATACGAAGGGGCCGCGACCGGGGTCGGTGGTATCATCCGCGACATCTTTTCCATCGGGGCAGAACCCGTTGCGTTACTGGATTCGCTCAGCTTTGGTGAACTGGACGACGCGCACGTCCGGCACCTCGTTGATCGCGTGGTCGCCGGAATTGGTGGTTACGGCAACGCCATCGGGATTCCTACCATTGGCGGGGAAACCAACTTCGATGCGACCTACGCGAAGAATCCGCTCGTGAACGCCATGTGTGTGGGCGTGATGGACCGGGACGCAATCCAGCGCGGTCGAGCGGCTGGTGCTGGTAACGCCATCATTTATGTGGGTGCAAAGACCGGCCGCGACGGTATTAACGGAGCCAGCTTTGCCTCGGCGGAGTTTAGCGATGCGGCGGATGCAGACCGTGCGGCCGTCCAGGTGGGTGATCCGTTCATGGAGAAGCTCCTCACTGATGCTTGCCTCGACGTGTCGCGGGCACACCGTGATGTGTTGGTGGGCATCCAAGATATGGGGGCTGCTGGTCTGGTGAGCTCCAGTGTCGAGATGGCTGACAAAGCCGGGGCGGGTATGTTGCTCGACCTGGACTTGGTGCCCCAGCGGGAACCGGGGATGACGCCATACGAAATTATGCTCTCGGAGTCGCAGGAACGAATGCTGCTATGTGTTCAGGCCGGGGCCGAGCAGGAAGTGATGGATGTGTTTACCCAAAGTGGTCTTGACGCCGTTGTAATCGGCCGGGTCACTGACGGTCAGCAGTACCAACTAGTACAAGATGGAAAGTTGGTGTGCGACGTGCCGGTGAGTTTGCTCACGGATGACGCGCCGGTTTACCACCAGGTGGGGATCCGGCCGGAACGCTTGGCTCACCCAGCCGCCGACTTTGAACCCGTCCTCGATAATCCAGAGGCCACGTGGTTGGACATGATGGCCCAACCAACGATTGCCAGTAAGCGGAGTCTATTCCAGCGGTACGACTCACAGGTTAAGACGAACACGGTGGTTCTTCCCGGCGCCGATGCGGGGGTCATCCGGGTACGGGGCACGCACCGGGCGTTGGCGGTGACTACCGACAGCAATGGGCGGTACTTGTACCTTGATCCCGAGCGTGGCGGTGCCATGGTGGTCGCGGAAGCGGCGCGCAACTTGGTGGCCACCGGTGCAGAACCGTTAGGGGTGACTGACTGCCTGAATTACGGTGATCCCACTAACCCGGAACACTTTTATGAATTATCCGCGTCCGCACGCGGGATTGTTGCAGCAACTAAGGCACTGAACACGCCCGTTATTTCGGGTAACGTCTCGTTGTACAACGAGACTGACGGTGCAGCAATTTATCCGACGCCAATGATTGGGATGGTCGGGCTGGTGACTGACCTGGACGACATCACACCTAATACTTTTCAGCAACCGAATGATCGTCTCTACTTGGTAGGCCAGACCGGCGCGGACTTCAACGGCACCGAGTTGCAGAAAATGGTCACGGGTGGTGTATCTGGACGCCTGTTCGACTTTGACCTTGACGCGGAGCAGCATAATCAGCAGGCCCTGCTGAATGCTATTCGCGCAGGTTTGGTCACTGCTGCCCACGATCTTAGTATTGGTGGGTTTGCCGTGGGTCTCGCGGAGATGGCCTTTGGTCGGGGATTGGGTGCGTCAGTGAGCTACGATGTGCCGGCAACATGGCTGTTCGCCGAAACGCAAAGCCGTTTTTTGGTCACCGTCGCTTCCAACCGGGCGGCTGAGTTTGAAGCCGTCATGGGGTCGCGTGCCCAGTTGATTGGCCACACAACGGCGGTCGCTCGACTGGTGGTAGACGCGCACGGCGCGACGCTAGACCTACCAGTTGCACGTTTACAACAAAGCTATGAGGAGGCGATCCCATGCCTGATGCAGTAAACGGTCTTAATGAAGAGTGCGGTTTGTTCGGCGTTTGGAATAATCCGGCGGCCGCGGACATCACCTATCTCGGTTTGCACACGTTGCAGCATCGGGGGCAGGAGGGCGCCGGCATTGTGGGCCTAACGGGGGCGGGCATGCTCCGCCATCGCGGGTTGGGCTTACTGGCCGAGGTGTTCACGAAGCCTGACCAGTTGGCTAGCCTGCAGGGGCGCGCCGCTCTGGGCCATGTGCGCTACTCTACGGCGGGTGGACGTGTTTTGGAAAACATCCAACCGTTGTTGTTCCGCTTTACGACGACCGGCGACGTGGCGTTGGCCCATAACGGCAATTTGACCAACGCCCGCTCGTTACGGGCCCAGTTGGAACGTGAGGGTGCCATCTTTCAGTCCACGTCCGATACGGAGGTATTGATGCACCTGATCCGTCGCAGTGACAAGACGAACTTCGTCGATCAACTCAAAGAGGCGTTGAATCAGGTGCACGGTGGCTTTGCCTTTATGTTGCTGACCGAGCACGGATTGTACGCGGCTAGCGACCCTAATGGGTTTCGACCGCTGGTGGTCGGCACCCTGCCTGATGGCGGTACCGTGGTGTGCAGCGAGACCGCCGCACTAAATGCGGTGGGGGCGACCTTTGTGCAGGATGTGGCGCCAGGTGGACTAGTAGTAGTGGACCGGAACGGATTGCGTATCGACCACTACACGACGAAAACGGAGCTGGCCGTGTGCTCGATGGAGTACGTCTACTTTGCCCGCCCGGATTCAGAGATTCATGGTGTGAACGTACACCAGGCGCGTGTCCGCATGGGTAAGCGGTTAGCCGCCGAACAGCCGGTTGATGCCGATATTGTCTGTGGCGTACCCAATTCCTCGCTCTCGGCGGCTATGGGCTATGCTCAGGCCTCGGGAATTCCCTACGAGATGGGGTTAGTTAAAAGTCAGTATGTTGCCCGCACATTTATCCAACCGACGCAGGAATTACGCGAACGGAGTGTCCGCATGAAGTTGAGCGCAATTCGGCCGGTTGTCGCGGGGAAACGTGTGGTGCTGGTAGATGATTCTCTGGTGCGCGGCACCACTGCCCTACAAATTGTCAAATTGCTACGGGATGCGGGTGCGGCGGCAGTACACCTACGCATCAGTAGTCCGCCGCTACGCTTCCCGTGCTTTTACGGTATTGATATTCAGTCAACCCACGAGTTGATGGCGGCTAACCACAGTGTTGCGGACATGCGGCAAATATTGCACGTGGATTCGCTGGGCTTTCTGTCGGTTGATGGGTTGGAACGTAGCGTGGGCCTGACCACGGCTGCGCCGCACCACGGGCTGTGCGTGGCTTACTTTACGGGCGAATACCCCACACCTTTGGATGACTATGCCGCCACGCTACAGGATGAATTGTCACAATTAAACATCAAAGTAGCGGAGGTGAGCGCATGACGGATGCATACCGGGAGGCAGGTGTGGATATTACGGCGGGTGCAGCGGCGGTTGAACGCTTTGCACCATTAGCCGCTAGTACACACAATGAGCACGTAGTCAGCAAAATTGGCGGATTTGCCGCGGCGTACGCGCTGCCGGAGCTGAGTAACCCAGTGGTGTTGGCCGCAACCGACGGGGTGGGGACCAAAGTATTGTTGGCGCAGCAACACCACCAGGTTGCCGGCCTCGGCACCGACTTGGTTGCAATGGTGGCCAATGACTTGCTGGCCGACGGTGCATACCCGCAATTCTTCCTCGATTACATGGCGGTGGGCCACCTGGATCCAGAGTTGGCCGCCGAACTGGTCGGGGGCATCGCGTCTGGGTGCCGGGAAGCGGGGATGGCTCTGATTGGTGGGGAGACCGCCGAGATGCCGGACTTGTACCAGGGCGGCCACTTTGATTTGGCTGGGTTTGGTGTGGGTGTGGCCGACCGGAACCGCACGTTGCCGCGAGGCGTCGAGGCGGGCGACCTACTAGTGGGTTTTCCCAGCACGGGCGTCCACGCTAACGGCTTTTCGTTAGTAAGACACTTGTTGGATACCACCGGTTTGGCCGACCAACCGTTGGCGGATGGGCGCACGGTCGTGGCGGCGCTACTGACGCCAACCCGGATTTACGTGCGTTCAATCACGCCGCTCATCGAGGCCGGGTACGTTCACGGACTGGCGCACATCACGGGCGGTGGGTGGACGGATAACGTGCCGCGTATGCTCCCCGCAACTTTGGCGGCGGAAATCGACGTTGGTTCATGGGCATGGCCGGAATTGTTTACCCGTATGCAGACAGCTGGGGAGCTTACCCTAGACGAAATGCGCCGAACCTTCAATTTAGGCATGGGCATGGTGGCCGCGTTGGATCCTGAGCATTGGTCGGCAATTCAAGCGGCGTGCCCGGATGCCGTGCGCGTGGGGAAAGTAGTTCCCCGAGCGGCAGGGCAAGCTGTTGTCTGGCGGGAGGGCGTGCATGAGTAAATCGATTGCGGTATTTGCTTCGGGTACGGGTAGTAACTTTCAGGCGTTGGTGGAAGCCTTCGCCCAACCGGACAGTGGCGTGGTAATCAAGGCGTTGGTATGTGATCACGCGCTGGCACCGGTGGTGGGCAAAGCAGCGCTGGCTGGTGTACCGATTATTACGGTCGACTACCGTGAATTTGTCGACAAAGCGGCGGCCGAAGCGGCTATCGTTAGTCAGCTGCCAGAGGTGGACCTGATTGTTTTGGCCGGCTATATGCGTATTTTGGGGCCGACGTTATTAGCGGCCTACCCGCAGCGCATCATTAACCTACACCCAGCCCTGTTGCCTAGTTTTCCCGGACGGACGGGTATTGAGGATGCGTGGCGTTATGGCGTGCAGATTACCGGCGTCACGGTGCACTTTGTGGACGCGGGGATTGATTCGGGGCAAATTATTGCCCAGGAGGCGGTGCGTGTTGAACCGGGTATGAGTGTCGACGATTTAGCACGGCGGATTCATGCGGTGGAGCACCAATTGTTGCCAGCGACGGTACAACGGTTAATTCAAGGGGGAAAAATTTAATGAAGCGTGCATTACTGAGTGTCTCTGACAAACATGGTTTAGTGGAGTTTGCCCAAGGGTTGGTTGAACGTGGTTTCGAAATTATTTCGACGGGCGGTACCCACGACCAGCTGGTGGGGGCGGGTGTGCCGGTGACGAGTGTTGCGGATGTGACGGGGTTCCCAGAAATGCTGGACGGCCGGGTTAAAACTTTGCATCCCCGTATTCATGCCGGTATCCTAGCCCGACGTGAAAGTGCCGAACACATGGCAGCCATTGCGGCGGCGAACATTGAGCCCATTGACGTTGTCTGCGTGAACCTCTACCCCTTTGCTGAAACTATCCACCAGGAAGGAGTGGCCCGCGCCGATGCAATCGAGCAGATCGATATCGGCGGCCCGTCCGCTTTGCGTGCGGCGGCTAAGAATGCGTCGAGTGTTTGGGCTGTGGTCGATCCGGATGATTACGCCGCTGTTCTCGCGGGCATCGACACTGACGATGTTGCTCTCCGTTCACGGTTGGCCGCAAAGGTGTTCCGGGTAACGGCCGCCTACGATGCGCAAATCGCTGCGTACCTAACCGGTGAGGAATTTCCGGACACGTTCACGCCGACTTACGTCAAGCAGCAGGACATGCGTTACGGTGAAAATAGCCACCAGGCGGCAGCTTTCTACGCTGAACCCTATCCAGCGGCAACGTCCATCGCGGCGGCACACCAATTGCACGGCAAGGAGTTGTCCTTTAACAACATGAAGGATGCGGACGCGGCTTTGCGGACGGTGAACGAGTTCGACGTACCAACCGTTGTGGCCATGAAACATATGAACCCATGTGGCATCGGTCAGGGTGACAACATCGAGGAGGCGTGGGACAAAGCATTTGCGGCCGATAGCACCTCCATCTTTGGCGGGATTATTGCGCTGAACCGCACCGTGGACCTGGCCACCGCCACCAAGATGCACGCGCTATTTCTGGAAATTATTATGGCGCCGGGCTACGACGATGATGCCCTGGCCATGCTGGCGCAAAAGAAAAATTTGCGTATCCTCACGGTGACTTTGACCGACCACAGCCAGCCACGCGCACGGGAGCCCGAAACCGTTTCGGTGAGTGGCGGCCTGCTTGTTCAGGAGGTAGATAACCAGGTGGAGGGTGCCAACGATTTAACGGTCGTCACGAAGCTGGCACCCACCCCCGAGCAGGTACGGGCACTTCTCTTTGCCCAAATTGCGGTGAAGCACGTCAAGAGTAACGCCATTGTTGTGGCCAAAGACGGGCAGACACTCGGCATTGGTGCTGGGCAAATGAACCGGATTGGCTCCGCTGAAATTGCCCTGGCTGCGGCTCTAACTCACCACAACTTTGCGGGGGCCGTACTCGCGAGCGACGCGTTCTTCCCCATGGGCGATACGGTGGAATATGCGGCTCAGCACGGCATTCGCGCGATTATTCAGCCGGGTGGCAGCATTCGGGACCAGGAATCGATTGACATGGCCGACGAGTACGGCATCGCGATGGTCACGACCGGCGTGCGGCATTTCCGGCATTAAGTTACGGCGCCGCGGCATTGACGGTGCCAGTTGACTCGCACATGGGAGGACGTTATTTTATGGTGCAACATAACGTATTGATTGTTGGTGGTGGTGCCCGTGAAAGTGCATTAGGTCTCGCTTTTCGGCGCGCCCCGTCGGTTGACCGGGTTTATGTAGCGCCCGGTAATCAGGCCATGAAGTTGTTGGGATTGGACCCGGTGCCCATCGCCGTTGACGATTTTGACCGGTTATTGGACTTCGCCCGCGGCCACGTGGACCTCACCTTTGTTGGTCCCGAGGTGCCGCTGGTAGGTGGGATTGTAGATGCCTTTATGGCGGCCGGGCAGCAGATTTTTGGCCCACATCAGCGGCTGGCGCAGTTGGAGGGTAGTAAGGGGTTTGCCAAAGCGTTTATGCAACGGCACGGTATTCCCACAGCGCGGTCGGTTGTGACGCATACCCTGACGGAAGCGCAGGCGGCGATGCGCGAATTTGGAGCACCAGTCGTGGTGAAGGCCGATGGCTTGGCCGCGGGCAAAGGGGTGCGGGTCGCGGCCACCATTGCAGAGGCTGAGGCGGCGCTGGATGGCTTGTACCGGCAGGGCGCGGATGCGACCGTAGTGGTGGAGGAGTACCTCACTGGGCAAGAAGCGTCGGTGATGACGCTATTTGCGGGTACTCACTTTGTGACTTTGCCGTTATCTCAGGACCATAAGCGCCGATTTAACGGGGATGCCGGGCCCAATACTGGCGGGATGGGGGCCATTAGTCCCGCACCGCAGTTTGGCGCCACGGCGGCTGCGGAGGCGCAAGCGATTGTTCAGCGCACGATTACTGGTATTCATGCGGACGGCTTGGATGGTTGCGGCGTGTTGTACACCGGATTAATGTTTACGGCGGACGGGCCACGGGTGCTGGAGTACAACGTCCGCTTGGGGGATCCTGAAACCCAGGTGTTGTTACCGCAAATTAAGGATGATTTGTACGTGACGATTACTAACCTCATGGCGGGGCAACAACCGCAGCTACATTTGAACGGGCAAACGTACAGTGCGGTTGTCCTTGCGCACCCCGGCTATCCAGCGACCAGTCGGCCACCACTGGCGTTCAAGGTGCCGGCCACCCCCGAGCTGGGGCAATGGCTCCCAGCCGCGGTTGAGTACGGGGATAATGGTTGGCAAAGTAGCGGTGGTCGGGTGGCAACCGTTGTGGGTGCTGGTGATAACATTCAGACGGCGACCAAGCTGGTTTACCAATTGGTCGACCAATTGGCGGGCGAGCTGGCCTTTCGCGAGGACATTGGTTATCATGCGCTTATGGAACCCGTCCGGTAACAGTTAGTGGTTGATTGCAACAAAAAAACTCGGTGGTTTTCCACCGAGTTTTTTGGTACTGCGATTATTAATTAATCAACGTCGAAGAAACGGATAAACCAGCGCCACCACGTCTGGTGCCTGCGGTCATAGCGCTGAACCCGACTTGCGTCTATTTTGGTTGTATTATCCATGTGTCAATGGTTCCCCCAAATACCGAGTCACGTGCCCCCAGTAGTATTTACTAACGACTACCATTTTAACCGTTTGCGCATACAGGCGCTAGCCAACGTTCACCGTTCTGGTAGGTGTTGCCGGCAACTATCCGCGCAGATACAAGGTTACTAGCGGTGGTTACGGAATCGTTAAATTTGGGGTGTAGTGAGTGGGGGACGTGGATACTGGTTATGCTTCTGAGCCCACTTTGTCGTTTGCTGGATCCACTTCAGCGTAGTGTTGGCGAATGAATTGAGCGGATTGGGCGAGCTTGTTCTCCTCCTCCTTGGTCAAATCAAACTCCGCGCGGGCCAACACACCGTCCCGGCCGATGATGACTGGCGTGGATAGGTATGAATTAAACTCTTCGTGCCAATTGGAAACGGCGAGTTCAGTGTGGGCGTCTTCCAGCACAGTGCGCGCGAGGCGAGTAGCAGCCGCCGCAATTGCGTAGTTAGTGTACTGCTTGCCCTTAAACACGGTAAACCCACCAATGCGTGAATCCTCATCGATGGCGTCGAGGTCAAGGTGCTTGCTGTCGACCAATTCAGTCACGGGGTGGCCGAGTACACGTACGGTGGACCAGGCGGTGAACTGGGAGTTACCGTGCTCGCCCAGGTTGTAGCCGGTCACGGACCGCGGGTCGACGTCGAGGGCGTGACCAACGGCGCGACGCATGCGTGCCGAGTCCAGCATCGTGCCGGTACCCACCACGTGGTTGTACGGCAGGCCGGTAATTTGCTGGTAAATCGTGGTCATGATGTCGCACGGATTCGAGATACAGATAATTTTACCGTGGAACCCAACGCACTTAAGGTTGCGGGCAACATGCTTGACCTGCGTGGAGGTATACTCGAGTTCAGCAAAGCGGTCCGGGTTGGTCGCGGACTGCAGGCTGACCTTACCCACCGCGGAAATCACAATTTCTGCGTCGGCTACTGCTTCGTAGTCATTCGCAATCACGTTGGTATGGTGGGTTAAGTTCGCCATTGCGTCGGCAAAGTCGAGGGCGTCAGCGTTCGATTTAGCGGTGCGCTCGTCGATAATGACCAAATCATCAACCATACCCGTGGCGACAATCTGGTGGGCGACCGCGCCGCCAACGTTACCCATGCCGATTACTGCAATTTTTCTAGTCATAATCAATATCCACCTTTACCTTTAAATTCATTAACGATTAAAATAATGGCATTAAAATGTGAAAAAATCAAGAAAATTGTGACATTTTTCAAATTATCGGTGTCATGACAGATACTTTAAAGTCGCGCAAGCCCGACATTACGTGACTGGCAATAACAAAAAACCCCCACGAATTTGTGGGGGCTAATTTCAATTTGTGCTGGCTTAATTGGTCAATTACACTTCAACGGACATGACCTGATTGAAGTGATCCTTAATGCAGTCAGCAGAGTGGCGTAACTTTTGTTGTTCATCGTCCGTTAACTGCCACTGCGTTTGTTGTTCAACACCATCTGCACCCACAATAACGGGGAAGGACAGGTAGCACTGCAAATCCGTGCGCCAGTTCGATACGGGCAACATGGTGCGGGCGTCCCGTAAAATGGTATCGGCGAGGCGTGTGGCGGCCGCCGCGATACCAAAGCTGGTGTAACCCTTACCAGCAAAGACGTCAAATGCGTCCATGCTAGAGTGGTGTTCAACGGAATCTAAGTCCAGGCCGACTTCGTCTTTGACGTCCACAATGGGCCGACCCATCACGCTGACTGTCGACCAAGCGGTGAACTGGGAGTTACCGTGTTCACCCAGGTTGTACCCGCTAACGGAGCGCGGGTCCACCTGAAAGGCTTCGCCGACCGCCCGGCGCATCCGCGCTGAGTCCAGCATGGTACCGGTGCCCATAACGTGGTTGGCGGGTAAACCGGTGACCTGCTGGTAAATCATGGTCATGACGTCACACGGGTTCGAGATGCACACAATTTGCCCGTTGAAGCCAACCGCTCGCAAGTGTTCCGCCACGTCTTTGACCTGCGTGGATGTGTACTCGAGTTCGGCAAAACGGTCGGGGTGGTCCAGGGTGATCAGGTTAATTTTACCCACCGCCGATATCACGATGTCCGCATCGGCGACGGCATCCCAATCGTTCATAACGATATCTGTATGGCGGGTGAGGTTGGCGGCCGCGTCTAAAAGGTCGTGGAAATCGGCGGTTAGTTTCTTGACGTCCTTGTCAATTAATACGAGTCGGTCAGTTAATCCCTGCGTCACGATTTGGTGGGCGACGGCTTCACCAACATGACCAATACCAATTACTGCAATTTTACGAGGCAAAATATTAGCTCCCTTAGTGGTTGATTTGGGGGTGGCGAATGTCGCCACCTGCTTGACTTGGTTAACGCACTGCACTTGCAGTGTAGTATAGCGGCGCGGGATTGCCAAACAATTATGACGCCGCGATTAAATGACGGGGAAGGATGACTAAAAAAGGGCTCATTCGTACTCGATTCGTCGGGAATGGCGATGGTATTGCTGCTTACGTGACCTCATGCGACTCTAGGGCATCAAAAAAAGCTAGCACCGTCATGTGCCAGCTTTATGGACAGTGGTTGACTACTGGTCAACGGCCGCCGCAAGCTCGTCGTTGGCTGGATCCACCTGCGCAAAGTGTTCCAGAATGAACGTGGCGGATTCTTGTAGCTTACGTTGCTCGTCAGCCGTGAGGTCGAAGCGAATACGCTCAATGACGCCGGCGCGGCCGACCACCACCGGAATAGATAAGTAGCATCCGTACTCCTCACGCCAGTTGGATACGGGTAGTTGCGTGTGGGCATCCTCTAGAATGGTGGTTGCAAGGCGTGTGGCAGCGGCGGCAATACCGTAGTTGGTGTACGCCTTGCCCTTAACCACCGTGTAACCACCCATTTTGGAATCCTCATCAATGGCGTTCAGGTCCAGGTTACGCTCCTTTGCCAGTTGGCTGATGGGGTGTCCCAGCACGTGGACGGTGGACCAAGCCGTGAACTGCGAGTTGCCGTGTTCACCCAGGTTGTAGCCCTCGACGGAGCGGGGGTCGACCTGGAGCGCGTGCCCGACCGCCCGGTGCATACGGGCTGAATCGAGCATCGTACCCGTGCCCATTACCTGATTGTGAGGTAGGCCGGTCACACGCTGATAGATCATGGTCATGATGTCACACGGATTAGAAATACAGATAATCTTACCGTGGAACCCGACTTCCTTGAGGCGTTGCGCAACCAGCTTAACCTGATTGGAAGTGAAACCGAGTTCAGCAAAGCGGTCCGGGTTGTCGAGCGATTGCAAACCGATGTTGCCCACCGCCGAGATGACGACCTCCGCGTGCGCGACCGCCTGGTAGTCATTCACGATAATGTTGGTGTGGTGTGTCAGGTTGGCCTGGGCGTCCTCAAAGTCGAGGGCGTCAGCTTCAACTTTGCCTTCACGCCGGTCGATGAGTATGAGGTCGTCCGCCATCCCCGAGGTGACGATTTGATGGGCCACGGCCCCGCCGACGTTGCCGACACCGATTACTGCAATTGTTCGAGTCATTAATATTTCCTCCAAAGTAGTTAAATGTAGTGATTAATGCTTGTTGATGCTTAAACTTATAAACCGTGGTTATTCACCGAGCTGGGCGTCCTGTGGTTTAATCAACCCCAGCTGGTTCACGAACAACCACTTTAACCCGCCGGCTGCGAGGACCGGAATCACCACAAAGGTGAGGAGGACCCGCAGCCAGACCAAAACTCCATGTGACTGTTGAAGCGCCGTGAGCGGCCCAATCAACCCCGCAAAGCCGAAACCAGCTGAAAACGGCGTACCGTTCATTTGTAATAAGCTGGCTGCTCCGCCACAGATACCCGCCCCAATGATTACTGGTACAAAGAGCAGGGGACGGCGGAGCATGTTAGCCATCTGAATCTTGGGTGACCCTAAGAAGTGGGCGAGTGTGCCGCCGAGTGGGTTCGCGCTGGCCCCAATCCATGCCAGGGTGAAACTGGCGACCACAATGCCGGCGTTCGCCGCCCCGGAACCGATGCCCGTGAGCGCGATTGCCATCGCAATGCCGACAGACGATAGTGGGCTCACAATCAGTACCGCAAAGATGATGCCGAGCACGATCCCCATTAGGATGGGGGTCAGGTGGGTGGCACTGGCTACCAGTTGTCCAACAAAAGTTTGAACGGCGACCATTGCCGGCAGGGTCAGTATCCCAATACCGCCACCAATAATGAGGACGATGGTGGGTTCAATAACCAGTTTCAGTTGTCCCAGATGGCGGTGGATTAGTAGTACCATCGCCGCGCTGATAAAGGTGGTCAGCATAATGTTGAGGATGGACCCCGTGCCGTTAAAGACGAACGCGCCTTTGCTCGTGGTGATGGCTCCGGAAGAAACGAAGGTCGCAAGGGCAATACAGGCTGCGTCCAGCGTTTCAAGTCGTAGCATGTGGCCCACCGCCATTGCTGCAAAGACACTGAGTAGGGACTGCGCAACGGTGACCATCATGGTAATGGCACCAGCGACGTGGTTGCCGGGAAATAGTGCCAGAATCTGGCTGGTAAGTGCGGCCGGAATGAGGGCCACTACCACCCCGAGACTACTACCGTTGAGTACGTCCAGGGTAAACTGTTTGATTCCGATTGCGGGGGCGTTGTTTGTGGCATTAGCTGACATAAATAGTTTCCTCGTTGTCTTAGTGTTGGTTACGGCGGTTGACTAACGTGAGATTGCGTTTTTAGGCTGCTCACCGTTGAGGACGGCCAGGACGTCGTCAAGTGCGATGTCCACCATGTTTTGGACGGCAATGTTGGTGTAAAAGCCGATGTGTGGCGTCAGGATGACGTTGTCCATTGCGTTTAGTTCCTTAATCTGCGGCGTGGCGTCCAGGCCGACTTTGCTGAGGTCGCGGGTAAACACTGCCGCCTCGCCCTCGACCGTATCCAATGCGGCCATGGCGAGTTCGTGGTTCTTCAGCGCGGTAATCAGCGCTGCCGTGTCGACCACTGGGCCGCGGCTGGCGTTGACCAAGCCGGATGTTGGTTGCATGAGTTTGAGGTCGTCAGCACCAATCAGGCCGGTGGAGGTGGGGTTCAGGTCGACGTGCAGCGATACCACGTCAGATTGCTCGAGGACCTTTGCTTTGGTCGTGTAGGTCACGATATCGCGCAAGTCGTCACGTTCCTGGACGTCGTATGCGAGCACCTTTGCGCCCAACAGGTGGAGCATCTGGGCCAAGGTGCCCCCAATGCGACCGGCACCGATAATACCGATTGTGGTGGAGTGAATTTCTTTAGCTTGGAGCCCGTTGAAGTCAAAGTTGTTGTTCCGGACCCGCGCATCGATCAGGGGACTCTGCCGCAGAATACGGAAGATGGACATCAGGGCGTGCTCGGCCACGCTTCGTGGGGAGTATGCCGGAACGTTGGTCACGGTCAGCCCGGCAGCTGCGGCGGCGTCGAGGTTGATGGTATCAACTCCGGCAGTCCGCGTGGTGAGCTGGTGAATGCCGTAACTGGCTAGCTGTGTGTACACGGTATCGTCGCCGATGGGGCCGCGCTGTTGAATAACAATGCCATCGTAGCCCTGGGCTAGCTGCACCGTATCGCCGTGGAGCACGACATCGTTGGTGTCAATCGTCAGGTTGTGGGCGGCAGCGTACGCCTGAATGGCTGGCTGCTCATCGTCGCGAACACAATACATTAAAATTTTGGTCATCTTGTGCCTCCTTAGGCCGTATGGGTTGCGCGGTAATCATCAACGTATTCTTGTAGACGACGCATGGCCTCGGTGAGGTTGTCCATGGACGCGGCGTAACTAAGCCGCACGTGGCCCTCACCACCGGGACCAAACCCGCCACCGGGAATCAGCGCGACGGCGTTTTTGCGGACCAGGTCGTAACAGAATTCGGTGTCGTCCTGAATCAGGTCAGCGGGAATCTTAGCAAAGACGTAAAAGGCACCGTTTGGGTTCGGAATACCGAAGCCCATTGCGCTCATTTTGGCAACGACCAGGTCGCGTCGTTTGAGGTATTCAGCCTTCATGGCCAGGGTGTCCTGACGTCCTTCCTCCGTACTCATTGCTTCGTAGGCGCCGGCCATAGCGGGATTCGACGCTGAGGTGACGTTGAACGCGTGGGCCAAGCTAACGCGCCGCATCAGCTCTGCGGGACCAGCGATAAGACCAATCCGCCAACCAGTCATGGCGTGGGATTTTGATACGCCGTTGATCAGCAAGGTTTGTTCAGGTAATGCCTTGGCAAAGCTGAAGTGCGTGCCGTCGTACGTGAGCTCGGAGTAGATCTCATCCGAAATCACGGTGACGTCAGTTTCGCGCAACACATCTGCGAGCGCCCGAACTTGTGCCTCGTTATAGGTGACACCGGTGGGGTTGGACGGGAAGTTCAGTAGCACTGCTTTGAGGTGATCGCACCGGGCAATACCAGCTTTGAGCTGTTCTGGTGTGAAGACAAAGCCGGTACTGCTGGTATCAACGTAAACTGGTTCCGCCCCATTAATGCGAATGAGCTGGTCGTACAGGGAGAACGTTGGGCTCGGCATCAGTACTTGGTCACCAGGGTTGAGCAAAGTATCGAGGGCTGCGTGTAGTCCTTCGGTAGCCCCCACGGTTACGGCAATCTCCGTGTTAGGGTCGTAGTCCAGGCCGTAACGATCGCTGAGAAAATCTGCGGCCGCCTGGCGCACCTTTGGCCAGCCATTGGACGGACCGTAGTGCGATTCATCATTATTGATGGAATCAATTGCCGCTTGTTTGATGTGTTCCGGAACGTTAAAGTCCGGTTCACCGAGTGAGAGCTTGATGACGTTGGGAATTTTGCTGGCCTCAGCATCAAATACGCGGATGGGGTTGGCCCCGAGACCGTCATAGGTATGGTCTAAATCCTTTAACAAACTTGGTTTAGTTTTGGGCATGGTGTAACTTCCTTTCTGTTGGTGGATATGTAGTGGTAGGGACGGGGAGGAGGATTGGGGATGAAACGTGGTCGTGGCAGAGAGTCAGTGCTAAAGCTGGTAGGGCGAGTACGCTGCTTTGCGCGATCTGACAACTGTCAAACCAGTGAATGAATGCTCCAGTCTCTCGCACACGCTCCGCGGGTGCTCCGAGTAGCAGAGAGTCAGTGCTAAAGCTGGTAGGCGGGTACGCTGCTTTGCGCGATCTGACAACTGTCAAACCAGTAAATGCTCCAGTCTCTCGGCGGTGCTGACGCACAGCCTCCGAGTAGCAGAGAGTAAGTGCTAAAGCACTAACTCTCTGCGTAAAAAAAATCCGCCCCCCGGAGCTTCGCGAATGCGAAACATCTGGGTGGCGGTAGTTGACCTAAAAAATCGGTTGACCACTGTACACGCAGATGCCTCATGTCATCCGCGTGCCACGCTCAATAGCTCTTGGCCCTCGGATGACTACCCGAAAAACCAAAAGGCGTACGTGCGTGCAACTGTGATCAGTGATTGTTTCATTAGGAAAACTCCTCTCGTCTTCTATGTGGACGATATTATAGCAATGTGAGAAACGTGTCAATAGTTTTTTAATTTTAACTTTGACTACGCGCGCGTTAATGCCTTCTTTACGCCCGTCCGTTCATATTCCGTCAGGGTAGTGCTCATTGCATCGTAAATCCGCCGAGCCTCTTCCTTGTTACCACGGAGTTCGAAAAGACCAATAAGTGGACTGTTGTAGCGGTTGGCGTAGTGCTTGGCCGTCAACCCAAACTGCGCGTTGAAGTTACGGTTGCCACTGCCAACAATCCCAATCAGATTGTCCGTGTTGCCGTCATCCAGCTCGTCGCGGAGGTCCACCGTCAACGTTTCCTGGTAGCCCGTGTGCATCCCGTCCCCACCGTCCAGGTAGGTTGGCACTAAGACAAAGTAGGGGCCAGCATCCAGCACCCGCTCGTCAAACTGCTCCGTGTACTCGTAGAAGTTTACGTCCCGGGAGTCAGCGTCCATGGCCTGTGCCTTGACCGCGTGCTGTTTCAGTAGCTTGGTAAAGGCCCGCGTGTTGCCGCTAATACTGATAAAAACAACGTTAATTGGTGCTGCCATTAGCGATCACCTTTTTTCTTGTCGTCCTGAGCGTCCTCATCCAAACCGATGAGGTAATCGTCGTCATTCATGGCCTCAACCTGACCCAGCAGGTAGCCGTTACCAACTTGGGAGAAGAAGTCGTGGTTGGAAGTAGTGGTGTTGATCCCGTTCATAATGACGGGGTTAACGTCGCTGGCCGTCGTTTCAAAGATGGGTTCCTTACCCAAGTTCATGAGGGCCTTGTTGGCGTTATACTGCACGAAGGTCATCACTTCATCAGTCCAGCCGACCTGGTCGTACACGAGCTTGGCGTAGTTGGTTTCATTATCAAAGAGGTTGTACAACAAGTCGTAAGCCCAGTCGTCCTGTGCTTGCTTCTGGGCGTCAGTCAACTGGTCGTACGTTACCTGGTACTTGTAACCAATATACGTGCCATGCACGGATTCGTCGCGGAGGATTAACTTAATGATTTCGGCGACGTTGTTCAACTTGTTGTTGCCCAAGTAGTACAGCGGCGTGTAGAAACCACTATAGAAGAGGCAGGTTTCAAGGAATACGTTGGCCACCTTTTTGTGCAACGGGTCCGGATCATTGCGGTAGATGTCCACGATGGTCTTGGCCTTGGCCTGCAGGAAGTCCTCAGTGTCCGACCACTGGAAAATTTCGTCAATTTCGTCCGGCGTGTTGAGGGTGGAAAAGATGGTGGAGTAACTCTTAGCGTGGACGGATTCCATGAACTGGATGTTGTTCAGTACGGCGGTTTCGTGGGGTGTCACCACGTTCCGGCGCAATGCCTGCATACCGTCCTGGGACTGAACCGTGTCCAGCAGGGTCAAGCCACCAAAGACGTGACCAACAACCCACTGGTGGTCGGTATCAAGTTCACGCCAGTCATCCATATCGTTGGATACGGGGATACGGGTGTCCAGCCAGAATTGTTCGGTTAACTTTTCCCAAGTTGCCTTGTCGATGGCGTCATTGACGCGGTCCCAGTTAACGGCCTGGTAGTCGTCAGCGTCAGCGAACTTCTTTACTAAATCAGTCAAGTGAAGAACCTCCTTGCGGTGTTGCCGCGAATTGTCATGGTGTACGACGTTACTGTATGTACTGTGCACCGTACTAAATGTGGTATGACTTAGGTTAGCACACAGGATATTGTGTGTAAATGTTAAAAACTTCGGGTGAATGACCCTATATATGGTAGTTGGTGGGTCGGATAAAATATTTTTTGCGGCCGGTAATGGCGTAGGACCGGCCTTTTCAAGGAATTACAGAACACAAGATGTGGTATTGTGGTTGACCCTCCACACTAGATTGGGTATGATAATGACATACTTACGAAATCAAAGGACTGATGAATATGCGCAATGTTACTTTATTTACCAAAAATGGTTGTCCTCGCTGCCGTATGACGAAGCGGTTCTTGGACGAACACAACATCAATTATACCGAACACAACATCAATGAGGAGCCTGAATACGTTAATTACTTAAAAAATCAGGGCTTCAAGATGACGCCGGTACTCGAAGCGGACGGCATGGAGGCCATCACTGGTTTTCGTCCAGACGTTTTAAAGCAGTTGGCTGTTTAAGACGGCCAGCTGTTTTTTTATCCCCTTGGTGATTGCATGAAAGTAGGTACAATATGTCACTTAAATCAATCTCTCCAGAGCACGTTTCGTACTACAAACTAAATAACGAAATCAACATTCCCGTTGACGGACAAATTCCGCTGAATAAGGACAAGGAAGCTTTGGCCGCATTCCTGGCTGAAAACGTCCAGCCCAACACGAAGCAATTTGATTCACTGGCCGCAAAGTTGGATTACCTGGTCGCTAACGATTACTACGAATCCGCCTTTTTGGACAAGTACAGCGCCGCGTTTAAGGATGATTTGTACCAGTACTTGCAGGACCAGCACTTTCAGTTTAAGTCCTTCATGGCGGCGTACAAATATTATGCACAGTACGCTTTGAAGACCAATGACGGTGAGCAGTATCTGGAAGACTTTAAGGACCGCGTCTTTGCTAACGCCTTGTACTTCGCTGACGGCAATGAATCCTTGGCGCACGATTTGGCTGAAGAGATGATCCACCAGCGCTACCAGCCAGCAACGCCATCCTTCCTGAATGCAGGGCGCTCGCGTCGTGGTGAGTTGGTGTCCTGTTTCCTATTGCAGGTAACCGACGACATGAACTCAATTGGCCGGGCAATTAATTCCGCGCTTGAGTTGTCTCGTATCGGTGGTGGTGTTGGTCTGACGCTGTCTAACCTGCGTGAGGCTGGAGCACCAATCAAAGGTATTGAGGGAGCGGCTAGCGGCGTCTTGCCAGTCATGAAGTTGCTGGAAGACTCGTTCTCATACTCGAACCAGCTTGGTCAACGGCAGGGTGCCGGTGTGGTTTACCTGAACGTCTTTCACCCAGATATCATTAACTTCTTGGGTGCCAAGAAGGAAAATGCGGACGAAAAGTACCGGGTTAAGACCCTGAGCCTGGGTGTCATTGTTCCGGACAAGTTTTACGACTTGGTGCGTGAAGACGCCGATATGTACTTATTCTCACCATACTCGGTGGAGCGTGAGTACGGTAAGCCATTCTCCTACATTGACATCACTAAGGAGTACGACGCTCTGGTGGCCAACCCAAACATCAAGAAGTACAAGATTCGGGCCCGCAACCTGGAGAACGAAATTTCGCGGCTGCAGCAGGAATCAGGCTACCCGTACATCGTCAACGTGGACACGGCGAACAATGACAACCCAATTGACGGGAAGATCATCATGAGTAACCTGTGTTCGGAGATTATGCAGGTGCAGGAGCCGTCAAAGATTAACAACCAGCAGGGTTATGACGTCATGGGGACGGACGTTTCGTGTAACTTGGGTTCCACGAACATTCCTAACCTGATGAAGGCGAAGCATTTTGGCCGTGCCGTTGAGGCCATGGTTCGTGCGCTAACCTTCGTTTCGGATGAAAGCAACATTGACGTTGTCCCATCGGTCCAGCACGGTAACCACCGGGCTCACTCAATTGGTTTGGGTGCGATGGGGTTGCACACCTTCTTTGCCCTCAACCACATGGAATACGGTTCGCCGGAGTCTGTAGAGTTTACGAGCGTTTACTTCCTATGCTTGAACTACTACACGCTGGTAGCTTCCAATAAGATTGCCCGCGAACGCGGCGAGTCCTTCTACCACTTTGACCGGAGTCAGTACGCCGATGGTACTTACTTTGACCGTTACGTGAATGAGGACTGGCAGCCACACGATCCTAAAGTACAGGAATTGTTCAAGGACATTCACGTACCCACGACTGACGACTGGAAGCAACTGCGTGCGGACGTCATGAAGTACGGTTTGTACAACCAGAACCGTATGGCGGTAGCCCCAAACGGTTCGATTAGTTACATCAACGATACCAGTTCGTCTTTGCACCCAATCATTAACCGGATTGAAGACCGGCAGGAGAAGACCATAGGGAAGATCTTTTACCCGGCGGCGGGGCTGTCCAACGACACCATGCCGTACTACAAGAGTGCCTACGATACGGACATGCGCAAAGTGATTGACGTTTACGCTGCGGCACAGCAGCACGTGGACCAGTCGTTGTCACTCACGCTGTTCATGCGCAGTACAATTCCCGAAGGTATCTATCCATGGAAGCAGGGGCGGACCAACAAAATGACGACCCGCGACCTAAACATTCTGCGTAACTACGCCCACTACAAGGGCATTAAGTCGATTTACTACATCCGGACGTTTACGGATGATGAAGAAGAAGTCGGCAGTAACGAATGTGAAAGCTGTGTCATCTAAACTTTGATAAGAACGCGTCCAGTCGTCTTCATCCGCGACTGGACGCTTTTTGGTTGGCTGGTTGTACTCAGATTGGCTGGTCGTACTGGCGTGG